>NZ_JADIKJ010000023.1:0-39886 GCF_044904675.1 Dyella jejuensis
ACCTTCCACTGGTCTGGCGTGGCCAGCTCATGGGTATCTTGCAGGTAGGCTTCCAGTAGCATCGGTCTGCCTTCGGCATCGCGTGCCGCTCTATCAACAGACTCATACTCTACAAAACAGCAAAGGCCCCGCAGGGCCTTTGCTTAACTGAGCGGCATTGCGGCCAGGGGCCGGCGTTTTCCCACACTCGCGGGTGCAGTTTTACTGCCCGCGCATGCGGCCGGCAAAGCGTGGTGCGCCGTTGCCCATGTGCGGCAGCTTGATCTTGCCGATGGACTCGATGCGCTCCTCGGCCAGGCGGTCGGCTGCCTTGTAGGTGGGCACGTTCTGCGTCTTGCTGATCTCGAAGATGCGGCCCAGGTTGTAATAGATGGTACGCATCATGCGCATGGCGCGTTCGCGGTTGTAGCCATCGATTTCCAGCGAGACGTTCATCACGCCGCCGGCGTTGACCGCGTAGTCCGGCGCGTACAGCACGCCGCGGCGTTGCAGTTCGTCGCCGATGGCGTCATTGGCCAGCTGGTTGTTGGCCGCGCCGCAGATGATCTTCGCCTTGATGCGGTCGATGGTCTGCTCGTTCACCGTGCCGCCCAGCGCGCACGGCGAATACACGTCGGCGTCGACGTCGTAGATGTCGTCCAGGCCCACCGCTTCGCAACCCAGTTCGTCCACGCAGCGCTGCACGGCATCCTTGTTGATGTCGGTCACGAACACTTTGGCGCCCTGTTCGCGCAGCAGCTTGATGAACTCGCTGCCCACATGGCCGGCGCCCTGCACCGCGTAGCTGTACTTGCCCACGTCTTCGTTGCCGTGGCGGAAGTTCAGCGCGGCCATCAGGCCCTGCAGCGTGCCGTAGGCGGTGAACGGGGAGGGGTCGCCCGAGCCGCCATGCACCTGGTGCACGCCGGTCACGTATTCGGTTTCGCGGAACACGTATTCCATGTCGTTGACGTCGATGCCCACGTCCTCGGCCGTGATGTAGCGGCCGTTGAGCGAATTGACGAAACGACCGAAGGCGCGGAACAGCGCTTCGGACTTGTCCTTTGACGGATCACCGATGATCACCGCCTTGCCGCCGCCAAGGTTCAGGCCGGCCACAGCGTTCTTGTAGGTCATGCCGCGCGACAGGCGCAGCACATCATTGACGGCATCCTGCTCGGTCTTGTACGGCCACATGCGCAGGCCGCCCAGTGCCGGACCTAGCACCGTGTTGTGGATCGCAATGATGGCCTTCAGGCCAGCGTCCTTGTTGTGGCAGTAGACGACTTCTTCGTGGCCTGTTTTGGCGATGGTTTCGAAAATCATTGGAACATGGACTCCACGTATGACGGTGCCGGGGTTGGCAACCTGGTATGGAAGCGTTGGCCCCGCCAAGGACCTGACGCCCGAAAACTCAAAGCCCCAGCAGGAGGCTGGGGCGGCAAGTTAGCTCTCTAAGTTTAGTACGAGTCATCGCGGAAGCGCTGTCGCAACGCAGCAAGCGAGGACCAGCGCCGACATCGGCAGATAAAAAACGCCCCGTCGAGCGGGGCGTTTCAAGGCTTCCAAACATATTATTGGGCAAGCGGGTGGTAAGCCGTTCGACCTGCGCTCCATGGTCGCCTGCAAGCGCAGGTTTTGTTGAGTATCAACGACCCCAGTAACCCTCGCGCCAGCGCCAGCCGCCGCGTCCCTGCACCCACACGCCGGGGTAATAGCGGTAACCGGGCCGTGCATGGACCCATGTGCCTGGTACCCACATGTGACGGCGCCAGCCCGGATTCCACTGCCAGTAACCCGGCACCCAGATCCAGCCGCGCCGGGGCGGCGGAACGCGCTCGAAACGCGGCGGCGGGGGCGCCACGCCAACGCCTACCACGACCTGCGCCGTAGCGGGCGGGATATAGCTCACGCTGGCTAGCGCCAAGCCGATGCCTGCGACCAGGGCCAGTTTGCGGGTCATGCTGATCATGGATGTCCTCTCTTATTGGAAGCAGCCGCGACAGGCGGCTGGCAGTCGGAAAAACGCAATCCTATGCGGCATGTTGACGTGATTGCTTTCGTTTGTTCAGGAAACAGCCAATTATTTGCGATGCAGGGCACAAAGCGTGGCCGATAAGCATCGGCCGCGCACGGCCGTTGGAATAAAACGAACGATCGTGCTATTTTTTTGCCATGAACGCAGACCTCCTCAGCAAAGGCGCCGCCACACGCGAGTTGATCCTCGATCATGCCTACGCGCTCGCCCGGCACGATGGCCTGGAAGGCCTGTCGATCGGTGCCCTGGCGCTAGGCGTGGGCATGTCCAAAAGTGGCGTGTTCGCCCACTTCGGTTCGCGCGAGGAGTTGCAGCTGGCTTTGCTGGATGCGGTCTCCCGGCGTTTCGTGGCGTTCGTGAAAACGCCGGCGCTCAAGCAGCCGCGTGGTTTGCCGCGCCTGCGCGCGATGATCGACCACTGGTTCGAGTGGTCGCGCATCCATCAAAGCGGCTGCGTGCTGCTAAGTGCCACGGTGGAATACGACGGTCGCGAAGACGGCATCCTGCGCGAACGGGTGCTGCAGCAACAGTCGGCCTGGCGCGAGGAAATCAAGCGCGCCGTTGGCCTTGCCGTGCAGGTGGGCGATTTGCGCACGGATACCGACGCGGCCCAGCTGGCGTTCGAGGTTTATGCGCTGATGCTGGGCCTGCACCACGATGCTGGATTATTCGGCTTCGATGAAGCCAGCCACCGCACCCAGGCAGCATTCGATCGTCTGTTCGCCAGCTACCGCGCCTGACACCGCAGGAATCACGATGAAACAACCGAGCGCTCGTCCATCTCATCCTTCGTCGCGGCATGCGTGGAAGCTTGGCGCCGTGCGCATCGGTTTTGCGGTGGGCAGCCGGCTGGCCCCGCAGCGGACGGTGGAGCACGCCGCGCGCCTTTTTTCCACGCCGTTCGCCAGCAGCCGCAGCCGCGCCAGCGCCGCGCAGCCGGACAGCGAGATGCGTCGCGGCACACTGCCGATCCGCGGCGAATCGATCGCCACCTACGTGTGGGGCGATCCGGCCACGCAGCCGTATGCCTTGCTGGTGCATGGCTGGTCGAGCTTCGGGTTGCGCTATCTACCCTGGATCGCAAAACTGCGCGAGCATGGTTTGGCGGTGGTCAGTTTCGATCAGCCCGGCCACGGCGCGAGCAGCGGCGGCCTGTGCACCTTGCCCGATTGCATCGCCACCATCCGTGCCATCGGCAAGCACTTCGGCAAGGCGGCCTTGGCGATCGGCCATTCCATGGGCGGCGCCGCGCTGACCTTGGCGCAGGATGAGCACTGGCAAGCCCGGCGGCTGGTATTGATCGCGCCGGCCGCCGATATCGAAGCGGCTGCCGGCCGCTTCTTCCGCGTCGTGCGCCTGAGCGAGCGCCTGCGCGAGCCCTTCCTCAGCTGGTTCGAACGCCGCACCGGCGTGCACGCACGGGATCTGCAAGTACACCGCCATCTGCCAGCCCTGGGCCAGCCTGGACTTATCGTGCACGATCTGGACGATCACGAAGTGCCGTGGGAAGAAGGCGAGCGTTACGCGCGCCATGGGTCCAATACGCGCCTGCTCAGCACGCAGGGGCTTGGCCATCACAAGGTGCTGGACGCACCGGAAGTGATCGATGCGGCACTCGCGTTCTTGCGCGGCGAGTGCGTGGGCGAGCGCGTAGTGGCTTCGCCAAACCTGCCGTTTGGCGTGTGCTGAAACGAGCCTCGCCCTTCGTGGCCCGGCGTGCAATACGGCAAATGTTGCACGCCGACAGGCCAAGGCATCGCACGCGGTGCCTGCGATGCCTGTTGCATGTACCCTGCGCCAGCTTATGAGAAACGCCGGAGCGGCATGGGCCTGGTCCGCAATGTTTCCCCGGCCGGTATCCGGCCGATGCCCCGGTGCTCGATGCCGGCCGATGCCAGCAGCGATGGCTCCCATGCGTTGCGTCCATCCAATACCAGCGGCATGGACAGCGTTTTCGCCAATTGAACCGGATCGATGTGGGAAAATTCCACCCATTCAGTCACCAGCAGCAAGGCATCGCTGCCGCGTGCGGCATCCAGTGCGGATGATGCCCAATGGATGTTGGCCAGGCGGCGCGGATAAGCAGCCAGATCCTGCGCGAAGGCGCGGCGTGCCGCGGGCATCGCCACTGGATCGAATACCCGCACGATAGCCCCCAGCCGCAACAGTTCGCCCACGATGCACCGGCTTGGCGCCTCGCGCATATCGTCGGTTTCAGGCTTGAACGCCAATCCCCATATCGCCACTGTCCGTCCGGACAAGCTCGCGCCAAAGCGCTTCTGCAGCTTTTCCACCAGCTTGAACTTCTGCCGGCTGTTGACCGCTTCCACGGCATCAAGCACGTGATGCGACACGTGTGCCTGCTCGGACATCCTGATCAATGCCCGCACATCCTTGGGGAAGCACGAGCCGCCATAGCCGATGCCGGCCTTGAGGAAATGAGCGCCGATGCGCGGATCGCTGCCCAGACCGCGGCGTACTTCCTCGATATCAGCGCCCAACGCCTCGGCCAGGTTGGCATACTCGTTCATCAGCGATATGCGGGTAGCCAGCATCGCGTTGGCCGCGTACTTGGTCAGTTCGGCCGAGCGCGTTTCCATCCACAGCAGTTGCGAAGACGTCCGTTCCAGTGGCGCATACAATTGGGTCATCCATTCGCGGGCGCGGCGGTCAGCCGTGCCGGAGCCGCAACCGATGATCACGCGGTCTGGTTGCAGGAAATCGGCCACGGCCGAGCCTTCCTTCAGGAACTCGGGATTGGATACGACCGCGAATCCGCAGCGCACAGCGCGACGGCCAAGCTCCTCCTCCAACAGCGTGCTCACCCGTTGGGCGGTGCCGACGGGAACCGTGGACTTGTTCACGACCAGCTTGAATGAATCCATGTGGCATGCGATCTGGCGTGCCGCCTCCAGCACGTGACGGAGATCGGCCGAGCCATCCTCGTCCGGCGGCGTGCCCACGGCGATGAACTGGATGTCGCCATGTTCGACGGATGCAGCTACGTCGGTGGTGAAGCGCAAGCGTCCGGCTGGCTGGTTGCGCATGATCAGTTCCCGTAGCCCCGGCTCGTAGATGGGCACTTCGCCGCGTTGCAGGCGTGCGATCTTTGCCGCATCCAGATCCAGGCACATCACATCATGGCCCCACTCGGCCATGCACGCGCCCGTGACGAGCCCCACGTAGCCCGTTCCGATGACTGTTACTTTCATAGCATTGAACTCCGTATATTCGGTGGCGCCGTGCACTCTGCACGACGATTCGATCAGTGCCTGGCCGAAGCCAGGACGCTTGCGTCGATGTCGCGCCAGCGGCGCTTGCCTAGCAACGCCATGGCGATGCGCAGCTCCTGGCCCAGCATGTCCAGCACGTAGCGGACGCCAGCTTCGCCGCCGGCCGCCAGGCCATAACCCCATGGCCGGCCGATCCAGCCGGCATCGGCACCCAGCGCGCGCAGGCGCACCAGGTCGGTGCCTTCACGCACGCCGCCATCCACAAACAGCGGCACGCCGGCAGGCGTGCGCTCCCGAATGCGCGCCAACGCGCCCACGGCGCTTGGACTGCCATCAAGCTGGCGGCCGCCGTGATTGCTCACGACCAGCGCGTCGGCGCCCTGCGCGAGGGCTTCCGCAGCATCTTCCGGATCAAGCAGGCCCTTGAGCCACAGGGGCCCCGGCCATCGCCGGCGCAGCCATGCCACATCCGCCCAGCACAGGGACGGATCAAGCTGGCGCAGGAAAAAATCCGCGCCACCATCTTGGGTATACCTGGCCACCGTGCCGAAGCGCGGCTTGCCGGCCAGCCAGCGCGCCCACGCCCAGCGCGGATGACGCAACACATCCAGGCGCATGCGTGCATCGAGATATGGCAGGCGGTAGAAGCCATTGCGCAGATCGCGATAACGACGTGTATGCATCGGCACATCCACCGTCAGCACCAGCGTGCGTATGTCGATGGCGCGGGCCCGTTCAAGCACATCCTCGACGATGCTACGGTTTCGCAACATGTACAGCTGCATGT
Organism: Dyella jejuensis; assembly: GCF_044904675.1. Classification (NCBI taxonomy): domain Bacteria; kingdom Pseudomonadati; phylum Pseudomonadota; class Gammaproteobacteria; order Lysobacterales; family Rhodanobacteraceae; genus Dyella; species Dyella jejuensis. The sequence continues at coordinate 6,038 of NZ_JADIKJ010000023.1, forward strand.
ACAGCTCGGCTTCCGGCGCCGCTGAACGCACTTCCTCCATGCTGGCGATGGATGCCATCGCCAGGCACATCGGAACGCCCGCACTCGCCGCCGCGCGCGCCGCCGCCTGTTCCTGTCCGACATGCAACAGGCCTGCGAAAGCCACTGGCGCCAATACCATCGGCAAAGCGCTGACGCGACCGGCCAGCGCCACGCTTGCATCCGGTTGCACATCGCCAGCGAGCACGCGGGGCTGTAGCAACATGCTGGCGAAAGTGTCCTGATTGGCCGCGGCAGTGCGTTCAAGTCCGGCAGCGCCGTCAAGAAAATCGAACAGAAAGCGCGGCAAGCGTCTGGCTGCCAGGGCGCGTAGGTCATCCACGCCCGCGCAACGGGTCAGGGCGGCGCTCATGCTACGCGCCCCGTGCGCGTCAGTGGCACGCGCTGGCTGACCAGCTCCACCACCAGGTCGGCATTGCGTGCGAAATAGATCAGCTTTACGGCGGCATTAGTGATGAAGTCAGCGGCGTCGGCCTGCACGCCGGTGTAGTCGCGATGGTGCACGTCACTGCGCTTGTCCCACAGGTCGCATTCGCTGCGCGTGCGTACCACGCCAAACTTCAGCGCCACCGGCAGGGCGTCCCGCATGGCCGGGATGAAGCGCGCCACGCCGCCGCGCAGGCCATCGATCAGGCGCTGTGATTCGGCGGCGTCGACACCGTGGCGCAGGATGCGGTTGAGTTCCGCCAGCGCATGTCCATCGCCGGCTTGCGCCGCGCTGATGTTGGTGACGGGCGCGTAAGTCATCATGCCCTTGCCATCGTTCATATTCGAGAACATGGCAAACGGGCCCATACAGAAAAACATCGAGGAGTGCTGCTGGAGGATGGGAGGAAGCTTCGCGCGCAGCAGTACCTTGAGTCGGTTGATCGCGCCGGACTGAATGGGCAGGTTCGCCATGCGGTTGATCGCGTCGATGTTCTGCCACGCGCAATTGATCACTAGCTGCGCATCGAACGTTCGTAGCTGCCCATTCGGATCGCGGGCGTCGACGCGCCAGTGGAACTTGCCATGGTGGCTGAGCGCTTCCACGCGATGGCCTTCGTAGATGTCGATGCGAGGCATCGCGCGCACGCGCCGCTCGAGACGGGCGCGCACTTCAGGCCAATCCATCAACACCTCGGCGGTATCCACGCCCATTTGCACTTCATCGGGATTGACGTAACCGCGGTATTCGTCTTCGCGCAGGCGACGCAGGAAAGCGCCCGGTTCGCCGAACGGCAAGCGTCGGCCGGAGCTTTCCCACGCCTTGGCATAGCGCTCGATCAGCATGTCGTGCACGGCGCTGATCTCATCGGTTCCGAACAGCGAATCGCGTGCCACGAAGTACTGGGCGCGGCGCAGCGGATGTCCATGCGGCAACTCGCGGCCAAGTGTTGCCTGAGGATACCGCTTCACCAGATCAATAGTGGTGTCGAAAAGCATGGCCGCGGTGTTCGGCGTGGCGTAGTGGAAGCCCATGCCCAGCCGGCCTGGAGTGTTGTTGCTGGTGCCGGTAAGCAGTGGATAGGCATCGAACAGGCTGACGTGATAACCCTGCTCGGCCAGCGCGATGGCGCTGGCAACGCCGGCGACGCCAGCGCCAATGACAGCAATACGGGGAATGGCCTGCATGACTGCTCCTTGTTGATGTTGTTTTTTTCCAAATCCGGCCGGAAGGTCCGGCGCGGGTGTGATCAATGCATGCGCTGAGTAGAAGTACTTTCGATCGCAGGCGCGCAAGAGTTACGCGAATGGTTATGCGTGATGGCGTACAACATGCCGCCGTGTTGGCCGGCATGTCGCGCGTTTTTGGCTACGTGTAGGGGTTGTCTGTGGTATCGGTGAGCCGATGCTATGCGACGCATACGGAAAACCCCGCGTCTTGAAAACGCGGGGTCGGTAAGGGATCCGAATCTTTTCCTGTCAGGAAAAAAGAAGATGGAACATCAAGCGCGGTGGTAGCACTCCGTATCCAGCGCGCCTTCCGATTTCGCCACCATCACCGCGGTGACGGTGTCGCCGGTAACGTTGGTCGCGGTGGCCAGCATGTCCAGCAGCCGATCCACCGCCGCGATCACCGCGATCACTTCCAGCGGCAAGCCCACCGACGACAGCACCAGGCCCATCACCACCAGGCCCGCTCCGGGCACGCCGGCGGCGCCAATCGAGGCCAGCGTGGTGGTCAGCACCACTGTCACCAGTTGCATCGGCGAAAGCTCGATGCCGTAGGCATGGCTGGCAAACATGACCACGGTGCCCAGGTACACCGCCAATCCCGACATATTGATGGTGGAGCCCAGCGGCAGCACGAAGCTGGCGATGCGCGCGTCCACGCCCAGGCGTTGCTGCGTGGTTTCCAGGTTCAGCGGCAGCGTGGCCGCGCTGCTGGCCGAGGAATAGGCGAACAACTGCACCGGAAACGCCTTGCGCAGGAACGGCAGCGGATGAATGCCGAACACCATCAACATCAGGCTGCACACCACGACCATGAAGAACAGCATCACCGCGTAAGCCACGCCGACCAGCGCGCCCAGGTGGCCCAGCACCGAAAAACCGTGATCCGCCGTGACATAAGCCATCAGGCCGAACACGCCCAACGGAGCAAACGTCAGCACCATGTTGATCAACTTGAAGACCACCGCCGACATGCTGTCGAAGAACGTGCGCACCGGCGCGGCGGTCGGGCCGCACAGGTTGATCGCCAGGCCGAACAAAATCGCGAACACGATCGTCGGCAACAGCGCGCCTTCGGCAAATGCCTTGAACGGGTTGGCCGGAATCGCACTGAGCAGCGCATCCTTGATGCTGGTGGCCCCGGCTGCGGCGGCATCGGCCGAACCGGCAGCCAGTTGCAGTCCGCTGCCCACCTGGAACAGGCTGGCCGCGCCCATGGCGAGCACGGCCATGATCGCCATCGACACCATATAAATGGCAATCGACTTCCATGCGATGCGGCGCATCGTCGCCAGATCGGTCAGCGATGTGATCCCGCACACCACCGAGACGAACACCACCGGGATCACGCACATGCGGATCAGCGACATGAAGATGTCGCCCAGCGGTTGCAGCATTTTCGCGGGCTCGCCGATGACATGGCCGGCGGCAAGGCCGAGCACCATCGCGATCAGGATCTGCTGCCACATCGTCAGGCGCGGCAAGCGAAGTCGTTGCTTGGAAGTCATGGGCTGTACCGGGTTGGAAGGGGTCCGGGGGCCAGCATGCGCGCTCACCGTCGCGGCCTGGAAAATTCTCAAGAAAACCTGAACCTCCCGGCACGCCTGGTTTCCCATCCCTGCGTCACCGGCGCCAGCGGCGTGCCCACCCAAGCGCTTAACCGGCATCCCCACTAGAATGGCGGCATTAAAAGCACGTTGTCGGAGTCCCCATGAGTTCCCCCGCCAAGCACGTCCCTGCCAGCGCCGCGCAGGCCGAAGCCAGCCCGCTGCGTTTCGTTACCGCCGCCAGCCTGTTCGATGGCCATGATGCCGCGATCAATATCATGCGCCGCATCATCCAGTCGCAGGGCGCCGAAGTGATCCACCTGGGCCACAACCGCTCCGTGGAAGACGTGGTGCGTGCTGCGCTGCAAGAAGACGCCGACGCCATCGCGCTGTCCTCCTACCAGGGCGGCCACGTCGAGTACTTCAAGTACATGGTGGACATGCTCAAGGAGAGGGGCGCCGCCCATGTGCGCGTGTTCGGCGGCGGCGGCGGCACCATCACCCCGGAGGAAATCCGCGAACTGCAAGCCTATGGCGTGGAGCGCATCTACCACCCCAACGACGGCATGAAGCTCGGCCTCACCGAGATGATCGAAGACGTGATGCTGCGCGCCGGCAACGCCGCCGCCAAGCGTGAACAGAGCGACGCCGTGGTGCCGGCCAAGGTCGACATCGCCGACGAAAACAGCATCGGCCACATGCTTTCCGCCATCGAAGAAGACAAGCTCGGCGACGCCGAACTGGCCCGCCTGCGCAAGGAATGGTCGCTCGCCGGCAAACACACTCCCGTGCTCGGCATGACCGGTACCGGTGGCGCCGGTAAATCCTCGGTGGTGGACGAACTGCTGCTGCGCTTCCTGCACGCTTTTCCCGACATGCGCATTGCCGTGCTTGCGGTCGACCCCACCCGCCGCCGCAGCGGCGGCGCCTTGCTCGGCGACCGCATCCGCATGAATGCGTTGCGCAGCCATCGCGTCTACATGCGCTCCATGGCCACGCGCCGCCAGCACGCGGCCACCAACGAAGTGCTGCACGACTGCATCAACTTCCTGAAAAGCCAGCCCTACGATCTGGTGATCGTCGAAACCGCCGGCATCGGCCAGAGCGATTCGGAAATCGTCGACCTGGTCGACTTCCCCGTCTACGTGATGACCAGCGACTACGGCGCCGCCAGCCAGCTCGAAAAAATCGACATGCTCGATTTCGCCGAACTGGTGGTGCTCAACAAGTTCGACAAGCGCGGCGCCGAAGACGCGCTGCGCGACGTGCGCAAACAGTGGAAGCGCAACCGCACCGCCTTCGCCATGAAAGACGAAGACGTGCCGGTCTATCCCACCATCGCCAGCCAGTTCAACGATCCGGGCGTCACCTGGATGTTCACCAACCTCTGCCGCCTGATGCTCGACAAGCTCGGCGCCAAGGGCGGCGAACATGGCATCGAAACCGCCCACTGCGATTTCAAGCCCAACCTCGACACCACGCTCAAGGAACCGCGCGCCACCGTGCTGATTCCCGGCGCCCGCGTGCGCTACCTCGCCGAAATCGCCGAGCAGGGCCGCGGCATCAACAGCCAGATCGAGCGCGAAGCCGGTTACGCCAGCAAGGCCCAGCACTACTACGAATCGCTCAAAGACCTCGGCGACGAACACCTGCCGCGCGAACTGGAACGCTACGACCACGATGCCGTACACGACAGCGCCGCCGACCGCACGCTGCTCCTGCTGCGCCAGCGCTACAACGCCGCGCTGCGCGAACTCAGCCACGAAGCCGTGCACCTGCTGCGCGACTGGCCCGCGCGCTACCAAACCGTCACCGCCGAGGTCAACGAATACAAAGTGCGCGACAAGGTGATCCGCGTCGACAACTACCGCGAATCGCTCAGCCACCAGAAAATCCCCAAGGTCGCGCCGCCCAAGACCAAAGACTGGGGCGACCTGCTGCGCTTCCTGATGCGTGAAAACCTTCCCGGCTATTACCCCTACACCGGCGGCGTGTATCCATATCGCCGCAGCGGCGAAGACCCCACCCGCATGTTCGCGGGCGAAGGCACGCCCGAGCGCACCAATCGCCGCTTCCATTACCTGAGCCAGGGCGGCGCCGCCACGCGCCTGTCCACCGCCTTCGACTCCGTCACGCTGTACGGCGAAGACCCGGCGCCACGCCCGGATATCTACGGCAAGATCGGCAATTCCGGCGTCAACGTCGCCACCCTCGACGACATGAAGAAGCTGTACTCCGGCTTCGACCTCAGCGCGCCCAGCACCTCGGTGTCGATGACCATCAACGGACCCGCGCCGATCATCCTCGCGATGTTCATGAACACCGCCATCGACCAGAACGTGGAGAAATACCTCAAGGCCGATCCCGCGCGCTGGGACGCCGCCGAAAAGCGCATCGCCGAGCTCTACGCCGATCGCGCGCGCCCAACGTATTCCGGCGAGTTGCCCAAGGGCAACGACGGGCTGGGCCTGGGCCTGCTCGGCGTTTCCGGGGTGGAAATGGTGGATGCCGACACCTACGCCAAGATCAAGGCCGACACGCTCAGCAATGTGCGCGGCACCGTGCAGGCCGACATTCTCAAGGAAGACCAGGCACAGAACACCTGCATCTTCAGCACCGAATTCGCGCTGCGCATGATGGGCGATATCCAGCAATACTTCGTCGATCACAAGGTGCGTAATTTCTATTCGGTCTCCATCTCCGGCTATCACATCGCCGAAGCCGGCGCCAACCCGATCAGCCAGCTCGCCTTTACGCTCAGCAACGGCTTCACCATCGTGGAGTACTACCTCGCGCGCGGCATGCACATCGACGACTTCGCGCCCAACCTCAGCTTCTTCTTCTCCAACGGCATGGACCCGGAATACACCGTGATCGGCCGCGTCGCCCGTCGCATCTGGGCCCGCGCCATGCGCGAACGCTACGGCGCCAGCGCGCGCAGCCAGATGATGAAGTACCACATCCAGACCTCCGGTCGTTCCCTGCACGCGCAGGAAATCCAGTTCAACGACATCCGCACCACCCTGCAAGCGCTGTACGCCCTGTTCGACAACTGCAACAGCCTGCACACCAACGCCTACGACGAAGCCATCACCACCCCGACAGAAGAAAGCGTGCGCCGCGCCGTTGCGATCCAGATGATCATCAACAAGGAACTGGGCCTCAACTTCAACGAAAACCCCTGGCAGGGCAGCTACGTGGTCGACGCCCTCACCGATATCGTCGAAGAGGCGGTATACAAGGAGTTCGAAGCCATCAGCGAACGCGGCGGCGTGCTCGGCGCCATGGACACCATGTACCAGCGCGGCAAGATCCAGGAAGAATCGATGTACTACGAGCAAAAGAAACACGACGGCAGCCTGCCGCTGATCGGCGTCAACACCTTCCTGCCCAAGGACCATGGCGGCGAAATCGCCACCGAGATCGAACTCATCCGTTCGACGGAAGAAGAGAAAGGGCAGCAGATCGACAACGTGAAAGGCTATGGCGATGCGCGCAACGCACTCGCGCCGGCAAGCCTCAAGACGCTACAGAACACCGCGCGCGAGCGGAGGAACGTGTTCGAGCAGTTGATGGAAGCGGTGAAGTACAACTCGCTGGGACAGATCAGTCATGCGCTGTATGACGTAGGTGGCGAGTATCGCCGCAATATGTAACCGCTCACGATGGCACCCTCTCCCCGGGGAGAGGGTTAAAGTGAGGGCCGCCTCGAAGCGCAATCCAAACACCCGCGCAATTTGAACTCTTTTCGCAGGCAGCGAATCCCCTCGAAACCGGTGAACAGTCCAGCCATCGCAAGAATCCTCTCGTCACCCCGGCATCTCCTTGCTAGCATCTATGGCAGAAATCCAGTTCTAGCAACAAACATCTGATTGACCACCGGCAACTCGAGGGGAAACTTTGTTTTGATGAGTCACGGCGAACATCCAAAGAAAGTTGCGGTAGTTATTCCCTGTTTTCGCGTGATCGATCACGTGCTCGGGGTGATTTCGCGAATTGGCCCCGAAGTTTTTCGTATCTATACCGTCGATGATGCCTGTCCGGATGAGTCGGGCGAGTTTATCGCCAAGAACGCTAACGACCCTCGGGTCGTTGTCATCTTTCGGCCGCAAAACGGTGGTGTGGGCGCTGCAACCCTGACAGGCTATCAGGCCGCTTTGAAGGATGGCGCGGAGATCATTGTGAAAATCGATGGCGACGGGCAGATGGATCCGTCACTCATTGATCGATTCATTCATCCGATTGCTATCGGGCATGCGGATTACACGAAAGGCAATCGCTTCTTCGATCTCGAGGGTGTGGTCAATATGCCGCGTGTAAGACTGTTCGGTAATGCAGTCCTGTCATTTGTCTCGAAGCTTTCCACGGGTTACTGGAGTGTCTTCGATCCCACCAACGGCTTTACCGCTATTCATGCGAATGTCGCCAAGCGATTGCCGCTTGGCAAGATCAGTTCGCGCTATTTCTTCGAGACAGATATGCTGTTCCATCTGAACGTGCTGAAGGGGGTGGTGGTGGATGTGCCGATGGAAGCGGTTTACGGCGACGAGGTGAGCAATCTGAAGATATCGAAGATCCTCCCGGAATTTGTACTGAAGCATGCTTCAAATTTCTTTAAGCGAATCTTCTACAGCTATTTTCTTCGAGATATGTCGGTGGCCACCTTCGAGCTTCTGGGAGGATTGTTTCTTTTTTCTTTTGGCGCTTTGTTCGGCTTGGTTGAGTGGGTGCGGTTGTCGCACCGCGGTGAGTTTGCTACCGCCGGCACCGTCATGCTGGCCGGTTTGCCGGTGATGGTGGGTATCCAGCTTCTTCTGGCGTTCTTGAATTTCGATATCTTTGCTACGCCCAGGACGCCGATCCACTCGCTATTGTGGATGGATTATCGCGGCGCGACATCTTCGGGTGTGCTGGAGTCAGATAATACTTAACAGGTATTGTCATGGTTGGTTGCAACCAGTGGTCTCGATGTATTCAGATTATCGGACAGTGCACACAATGCTATCTAAAAGTATTCAACAATTATTGAGTACCTATCCGCGTATGCGTCCAGAGTTGCCAGCTGCGCATCGGGCAATATATGAAGAGGAATATCGCTCGAACAGGGAGGGGGTGCGGGCTGTAGAAGGGTTGGCTAAACGCATGGAGGAATGGATGCACTTTGAAGTTGGGGGAGCACCTGGCGATGTTTTACTTGAACTTGGTGCGGGTACTCTCAATCATGTGCGATTTGAAGTCGGCGCTCTACAATACGACGCGGTGGAGCCTTTCACGGCGCTATACGAAGATAGTGCGGCGCGCAAGCACGTAGAATACGTCTATGCGTCCCAAGCGGAGATTCCTAAGAACCATCGTTACAGCCGAATCGTGTCGATTGCGGTGCTTGAACACATGGTGGATTTACCACTTGAGTTGGCTTATTCCGTGCTTCATCTAGATGAAGATGGCGTATTCAAGGCAGGGATACCGAGCGAGGGTGGCTTTTTATGGTGGCTGGGCTGGCGTGCCACGACAGGTGCCGCCTATTACTTACGACATCGCCTGGATTATGGTGTGCTCATGCGGCACGAACACGTTAATACTGCTGAACAAATTATCCAGTTAGTTCGATATTTTTTTGCTGATGTGAAGGTAAGGCGCTTTCCGTTCCCGGTGCATCATCTGAGTCTTTATGCAAGCATTGAGGCGAGAGGTGGTGACGCCGATAAGGCCCGCAGCATATTGTTGGATCGAGGCTTGAGTTTGGTGTAGCCGCAGAGAGATGTCATCGATGACGTGTCGTGTGCAGATGTTCCGAAGTTAACTGATGAAGTACCCTGAATAACATTTAGCTTGCCAGAAGGCTTTATCTGTGAGCCAACCCGCCCAATACACGGTTATGTTTATTTGTGTGCTTGGCATGGCACTAGGACAGATAATGTTCAAGCTTGCCGCGCAGGATTTTGCGTTAAGCCATACATTGCTTGGGCTGCTAACCTCGCGCTATTTCGTTTTTGGCGGCGTGGTGTATGCTGGCACAACCCTGTTATGGATATGGATCTTGACACGGGTGTCGTTGAGCCATGCCTATCCGTTTATGGCGCTAAGTTTCGTCATTGTGCCTCTGCTTAGCTATGTTTTTTTCCGTGAATATTTAGGGTGGCGTTACTGGACGGGCATCGTGTTAATCGTCGTAGGTGTCTTAACTACGCTGACCTCTAGTCAAACGCGTTGAGCTTGTTATGGCACCGTGTCCGACTCTGTGCCAATCATCGGGACGCCAAGCGTGTATAAACTAATTGGCCTTGCTCTAGCTCTCTTCGCAGGGTGGACCTTGGCTACCAACGCTGTCGTGCTCGTTGGCGGTACGCTTGGCGAATTGATAGTGTATGGCCCGCTGGGAGCATTGCTGGTCAGCGCATTATTTTTTGCGCTTCCAACGCAATCAGCATTTTCGTTTAGCACAGAAGTTGATTCGCCAAGTTGGAGGAGTCTGCCCAACCATCCCTGGATGTTTATCGGTGTCGCGCTTCTTGCGATTCTTTCGCTCAAAGTGTCATGGGTCTGCTTCTGGGGGCTTAGCGTGGTGACGCTGACGGCCTATTTTTTTTCTGGCGTTGACACCGGAGCCACAAAGCCGTTTTTGGTTCGCCACTCAGTCATCGGCCGCTACCAGCGCATGGTCGTGTTGCTGACGGCGCTAGTCGCAGTCTTGTTAACACTTTGGGTGTCACGCAGCGATGCCGACGATGCATTTTATGTGGGCATTGCTGCCTTTGCGCATGCCCATCCAGGCGCCGCGTTGATGAGTCAGGACCCCATGCATGGGGAGGTTAACTGGCCGCTTATCTTCCCCAGCTATCGTTTCACAAGTTATGAGTTATTGATGGCGGCGATAGCCCAAGTATTGGGAATTCCCGCCATGGACGTTGCGTACTGTGTATTGCCACCATTGGCCGCGGGTGCCACGGTGGTGGCGACTTTCTTTCTGGCCAAGCAGGTGGCGCCTCGGCGATGGCTAGCGGTAGGCCTTATAACGCTAATTCTGGGATTGATCTTAGGCGAGTGTCACCGCGGCCCCGCGAACTTCATGTTTGTGCGTATGTTTCAGGGAAAGGCGGTTTATCTTTCCGCGCTACTGCCGCTTATTTATGCGTTGACGTTTCGATATGCTCGGGGACAGCAATCGTCGCGCGATATCTTACTGCTTGCGTGTGCCCAGGTGGCAGCTATCGGTATTTCCAATTTTGCGATGCTTGCTGCCCCGATGGCGGCGGGAACCGCTTTCGCCGCGGCATGGGTGACGACTCCAAAAACGGCTTACCGTCGCATGCTGCCCGTCGCGCTGACGCTTCTTATTCCAGTTCCCTACCTGTTATATGTGGCTATCGCGTCCAGGGATGGTGTACTGGTGGTAGGTACGCAGGATACGGCAGAGACGGTATGGAGATCAGTCTTTGGGGAGCGGCAGCAATACTTTATCGCTTTGTTGTTGTTGATAGGCCCCGCTTTTGCACGGGATACCCGTGAGCGGCTATGGCTAGTGGTGCCACCCTTCCTGCTGTTGACGATTTTACTGAACCCTTTCCTTGCTGGCTTCATTTCACGCTATCTGACAACGGCTCCAGTATATTGGCGAGTAACTTGGTGTTTGCCGATACTGACTTATTTGGCTCAATCATTCTGCCTGATTTTTGATCAAGCGGCGAAACGTTTCACGGTTCGCAATCCCGCCCTATGGATGGCATCCTTGCTTGTACTAATGCTTTTTTCTGGATTGCACTACAACGTGTTACGGCGCACTAATGATGTGCAGTGGCATTTTGCAGGCTGGAAGGTTGCACCCTCTGAGCTAACTGTTGCGCAGGACGTTAATGGCTTGGCTCCCCTCGGTACACGCATTGTCGCACCGGAATCCGTAACGTCCATCATCGCCATGTTCGAGCAGCACCCACGATTAGTCAGCGTGCGGGATATGTACCTGGAGATGCTCGCACCCGCCATCGGTAATCGCGATTATCAAATAAGGAAACGCGTGCTCAATTTTGTCTCGGAGGGGCTGGCGACTGGGGTGAACGATAAAGCGGTTTCCGATGCCTTCGCGCAGCTCAAGGTGGGAGCGGTGGTCCTGTCATCGGCCGTGGCGACCAATGCGTCCAATCGCGCATTGCTGGCCGAAAATGGCTTTGTATTGACTAAGACATCGGGGAATTGGACCATATGGCTGCATAGCGCACCTATGTGGCGACGCCATCCTTTATGAGTGGATTCGATGCCCTAAGCAAGTATGTCCTGCTTCCTTGGCTTCGATGACCGCGAGCCCTGATTATAAGGGCCTTCGTCTATCTGTATGCGAAGTTCTGGCGGTCTTGGTCTTGTGAGCGAGGCTATTGCGTGGTATCGCGCTTTTGCTTTTCGTCTCTATTGCAGCCAGCTCTTACGGTAACTTCCAAGGTTTGGAAAGAGGTGGTCATGACCATGCGTACACGTGCATTATTGGCAACGGTTTTGCTATTGGCGGGATGTGGCACCGACCCGGATATCACAGTAAAGCATCGCGTTCCTCACGGGATCACTCTTGCCGTGGTGATGTTCAGGGACTGCGATATCGCCAATCAGCCCGATTGCGACGGCTCCGGATTGAATGCGGGTTCAATCTTTGTCCGCGTGCTTTCGCATAAGCCGGGCCTGCACGCCATCTCGCTGCCACGCCCGGTCGGGCCCAAGGCGCAGCTTGGTGACGATGCGGCCGTAGCCTACGCCAAGGCAAAGGGCTATCGATATGTCATCAACGGCGAGGTGCAGGAATACGCGCGCACCGGGCACCTGGCATTGCACTCGGATCGCGCGGGTATCTCAGTGCGCGTCTTGAGCGTAAAGAATGGACAAGCGTTGGCGACTTATACCTATCAAGAGGATTCGAAAACCCATTTCACGTCGCCCGACGACATGCTCGAAGACATGGCAACGCAGTTAGCGGCTTCCATTGTCCTCGAACCAAAAAAGCAGCGTGGCGGTGAATTTCTTTTGTACAAGGGAAATGGCGGAGGCTGAGCTAAGAGGTTGTTGAAAGAAGCGCGTCAGGGTGCGCTCTTGGCGCAGTGGTTCGTTCCGCAAGTGTTTCGCCATGGTGTATCAGGGGAATCGCCCATCGAGCGCCGCCATCCGACTCCCTCTCCCCTGCGGGGAGAGGGTTGGGGTGAGGGGCCATCCGAAGCGTTATCCAGACACCCGCGTAAGCTGGCTTTCTATCCTGCGGGCACCGGCCAGCCCGAAACGCTGGCTGGCCCGCCATTGCAAAATCCCTCTCGTCACCTCGGCGGCGCCTTGCTAGCATTCATGGCGGGAATCCAGTCAAGGAAAGGAGCAGGGGCAATGAAGAAATTTTTTGCCGTGGCGGCAATCGCTACGATCTTGGCCGGCTGCGCACCGGTATCCACTAAATCCATTAATTCAACCGCAGGCCTGCAAGGCAAGCGACTACTTGTAACTAGCCATCCTGTTCCGGATTTCAGCGCCGGTACCGCGGGCAAGGCGATGTTCGCCATGGTGGGCGCCATCGCCATGATTCATGCAGGCAACGAAATGGTCAGGCAAGACCAGATCGCAGACCCGGCCATTCGCGTCGGTCAACGCCTGTCCAGCGATCTAGTGCGCACGCAAGGCGTCATCCTGCTGCCATCCAGCGGCTCGGTAGCCACCAGCGATGATCCCGCCAGACTGATCAAAACCTATCCGGGCGCAGACCTCTTGCTGGACGTGAAATCCTACGCATGGTCTTACGTCTACTACCCCGGCAAATGGGGCTCCTATCGCGTCAATTACGATGCGAATGTACGACTGCTCGACGGAAAAACGGGCGAAGTCATTGCGCAGCAGACCTGCAAGATCGATCCCACCGATCCGAGCCATCCACCATCGCTGGAAGCGTTGCGTGCGAACCAAAGTACGCTGCTCAAGCAACTGCTTGGTAAGGCGGCCGATATGTGCGTGGGCACGGTGGAGCAGCAGGTATTGAGGCTGGCGTCGGTGAATTGATCGCAAACGCTTTGCGGAAGTGAATTACTGAGAGCGGGAGCAGCGGTTAGACAGGCGCAAAGGTCTTGCTACTTTCAGGCAGGTATGTCGGCAAATGGCTTCGACCGTTTATTTTCATGCCTCTGCGCAATAGCTTTTTTCCTTTCAACGCTATGAGCATGTTTCCGCGTCCTCACTGCTTTCCGGTGCATTCCATATCTCCCGCCGCATCGCACACAACCGCGCATGCGCTACCTGCGCATTACGCTGCCCCAGTTCAATCAACGCCGACGCGCCCCACAGTGCCTGGGCCAGGTCACCGTGATTCACATCGCCAGCCTGACCGAGCAGGTCGGACAGGCATTGTGTGATGCCGCGTGCACCGTCCAGCAACAGGCTTGCATCGTCCAGCAGTTCAAGCGGGCCGGTGAGGGGGCTGATGAAATAGGTGGCGTTGAGGGTGATCCAACTGTTACCGGATAGCTCGTCCTTCATCGTTTGCTCCTTGCGAGGAAAGCCGCCGCCCGCATATGTGCGGGCGGCGGACGTGCCGGAGTAGGAAACCGGTACCACGTGACCCGGCCAGGCCAAAGCCTGCCCGACACGCCCGCCATAAACGCGCGAGAGTGTTAGCGCAAAGAAAAAGCGCCAGTCGGCGCCTTGCGCCGTGGTAAATCGGGTTCCTACACCCGGTCGCTGATTTGGCAGCGACGCACCCAAACTAAAACTCCCCCTGCACTACGTCAAGCACACTGTCTTGCCGCTTATCTGGCAGCGCTCCACGATGTGCCTAACGCATCGGCCGAAACAGGGGGCCATGGAAGGGATGTCGTGTGCATCGAGCAGCGTATTGGCCGAGATAGTTCCAGACGGGGCAATCCCCAAGCTGCTCGAGCCATTCAATTTCGCATGGCTGGAGGCACTTATCGCTGCGCGTGCGGAAGATAATGGCGAGCCCGCAACCACCAGGCTCGACCGCTATGCTGTTATCGGCGTACTTCTGTTCGGCCTGCTTGGTGTGCTCGGCTCGCTTCTATTCCATAACCGCCTGGGTCTGCGCCTGTTGCAAAGCGGCTTCGCGCTCCAGTGGGTTTGTATCGCCGTGGTGCTCGTAAATGCCGGTTGGCGGGCGTGGCTTGCCTATCGGCACCAGCACGAAAGCTTTGCGCGGGATTTGGATCGGCAGTTGGCGCAATACGACGAAATCATCAATGCGGTGTGCCGCCATTCGCTTCCCGTTATCGCGACTCATTTACGTTATGTCCGCGACCGAAAGTCCCGCCTCGTCTACCGTGGCGGGCTGATCAGTGGCGGCATGGATAAGCTTGCCATCCTGCCACTGTTCCTGGCCATGTATCTGCAATTCAAGGATTGGTCATTCGGCGGCTGGAAAGCGTTGCTCGACCATGTTCATATGCTGAGCGCTTTGCTGTTGTCGATGTTATTCGCCACCTATCTGATTTCGTGGTGGGCTGCCCGAGCCAAAGATCGGCTCGAACTCTACGAGATGGTGCTGATGGAGGCATCCGTGCGCAGCGCGGATGAGTCTGTCACTAAAAGGGAGTTGATTTAAATTTGCTTATCGTTGAAAGGCTCAGCGAGTCTCGTTAACACTTTGGCTCCCATCCGCTTTCATCATCATCAAATGGCGCGCTTCCGTTGCATCGTCGGCGGGAAACAGGCATTCAACGCGCAGTTCCTGTGCGGCCACGGTTTGCGGCGTGCCAACCGTGGTAACCATCGAGAAATAGCTGAGTACGTTGTCGCCTTCGATAAAGCGGAGCGGGATAACCGGCGTGTGAGGGACGATGCTCTGTACTTCCGGGCTTTTCCATTCGCGCTTGGTGCCGGGATAAGCCAGCAGTGCAGCTAGAAGTTCTTTCGTTCCGTCATCGATCACGCGCGCGATCGACTCGCGGTGAACCCGCTGGATCAGGCTTTGCGCGATATTCTCCCAATCGGCTAGAAAGGGGCGCATGCCATGGGGATCGAACATAAGATGAAGCAGGTTGCGCGGCCCCTTGCGTGCTGCCATATCGATGAAGTGGCTGAAGAAGCGCGGCGTCGAAGCATTGGCCATCAGCACATTCCAATGGCGATCCATCACCACGGCCGGAAAGGGTTCGTGTTGCCGCAACATGCGTTCCAGTGCCTTGGTAACGCCCTGCATTTCCAATGCGGTGAGAGGACTTTCCGAATACATGGGAGCATAGCCGGCCGCTTGCAGTAGCGTATTCCGTTCGCGTAGTGGAATATCCAGTGCCTGGGCGATATCGAGCAATGTCTTGCGGCTCGGCACGCTTCTGCCGCTTTCGATAAAGCTGATATGGCGCTGCGATACGCCGGTATCGAGAGACAGGTCGAGCTGGCTGGTTGAACGCACGCTGCGCCAATGCCGCAACAGCGAGCCCAATTCGTAGTCGGACGATTTCGCGCGAATTTTTGATGAGCTCATCGAAAGTAGCTTGTGCCCTGCAAGTGAACTGGGAACGCCATGCGTCCGTGCCAGACATTAGCAGCAAGGAAAAAACGAGTGCGAATGGATCAGCTTTCGCACGGAGCCGGAGCATATTACCTGCGAGGTAATTGAGGGGAGGGAGGATGCGGGCCACTATTCATCCCGGGCAAATACTGGGCGTCATCGAGCACTGCCTTGAACCCACGTTGTTTTCCCCGGAATGTTTCCGCTTCCATTCGTTAGACGTATTTTTTGAGACTGACATGACCAAGCGCTGCTTTGAAAAAACCAACCCGCCCCAATGGCTACTCGATTTCTGGAAGGAGATCGACGACAAAACCTGGGGCAAAGGCTTCGATTGCTTTGCCGACGACGCGATCTGCAACCTCGGCATCGCCGACTGGCATGGCCGCGACGCCATTCGCGACAACCTGCGCAAGTTCATCGACTCCGGATTCACGGCTCTCCACGATGTGGTGGAATATTGGGATGCAGGCCAGCTGAAGGTTTTTCGCGGCGTCGTTACCATGATCCCGGACGATCGCACGCAATCGGTGGTCAAGCCGGTGATGACGCACTTCTTTTATATGGATGAGAAAGACCCCGCCAAGGTCCGGCATTGGTATGGATCGGTAGGTCCGGTGGCGTTTGGTTAATGGAAGCGGTTTGATTCGGCTATGCCATGCGTTGTCGAAATCAACAAGCAACATCGAGAATTAGAAGGCGCTTCATTCGGCTTATCGGCGTTGCGAGGCAGCGCCGCTCGCTGTCGATTGGAATGGATGACTGTTCGCATGAATCGCCATAGCCATGGCTTTCAATGCTCCTTCGGTTCCTTCGCACGTATCGTTGGCCAGCAATACGAAACCTTGGTGCTGTTCCGGATAAAGCACCACCTGGCTGGACATGCCGAAGCTGCCGCCGCTGTGCGAGATAACAGGCTGGCCGCGGTCGCTTCCCAGGTTCCAGGCCATCGCCTGGCCATCATCGGCGGTGCCCATCAAGATCCGGTGCGAAAGACGGATGGCCGGATCGGTGGCCGCCAACTGCCAGCGAATATAGTTCGCCATATCTTGCGTGGAGGAGTACAAGCCCCATGCCGCCCACGCATTTTGCGGATGATCGGGCATCAGCCGGCCGTAACCGTCATAGCCGTTGACCAGGCGCGATTTCTCGCTTTTATCCAGCATGAAGCCCGTGGCTGCCATGCCGAGCGGACCGGTAATGTATTGACGCAACAGCGCGTCAAGGGGCATGCCATAGACCTTTTCCAGCCCGAGTCCGATCACGTCGAAACCGGCGTTGGAGTAGGCGAATTGATCACCCGGCGCACTGCGCAGCTTGGTGCCGTGTAGCGCGGCCAGGAACTGCGCGCGGCCGAAGCCCTGGTCAAGGGCGAGCAGGCGGGCAGGCCGGGTAAGCATGTTTTTGTCCGCGTAGATCGCATCCGAATCGGGAATGTCGCGCGGCATGCCGGCATGGTGCGTAAGCAGCGTGCGCAAAGTGATCGGTTCGCCGTGCCAGGCAAGATTGCGGTAATCGCCAGGCAAATCGCTACGGAAGTCGCCGTTTAGGCTCAGGCGGTTGTCGATGACGGCTTCGGCAGCCAGCGTGGCGGTAAAGGTCTTGGTGACGGAGGCCAGCTCGTAGATGCTTTGCGGGGTAGGCAATGCAGTTTTACCGCGCGTGGTGGTGCCATAGTCGTAGAAATAGGTATGGCCTGCTTCCACTATTCCCATCGAAACACCTACGTGGCAGCTGTTGCGGAAGAAGCTGCGCGCGGCCTCGTCGACGGCAATGTCCAGCGGCGAATGGCGTGGGTTATCGCTTGGTGTTGCCGTGCTCGCGGCGTATGCCGGGACAGGCGCGAACGAGCAAAGCAGCGCCAGCACGCAACCTGGCCAGACTATGTTCCGCATGATCGACTGGGCATGCTGCCATATCCGTTGATCCATGTGAGTTCCATCAAAGGTCGAGGGAATACCGTTTGCCGATGAAGTGTGATGGCTCAGGCCAGCATGGCGGCCAAGGTCGACGCACACAGCACAACGCAGACGGCGAAAAAGCTATTGAGCATCAGGGTTTCGAATTTCATGGCGGTTCTCCGTGGGATGAATGAGGCTTTCGAGAGAGAGGGAGCAAAGCGCGTGCCAACCTCATTCATGCCTTGGAAACCGCATGGCAGCGGCCTTTCTGCGTGATCACGAACCGGTGCTGCTTTGTCCGCGGACAGTTGTCCGCATTGTCCGGACAGTATGTGCAGCGGACTTCAATGCGGTGCCAATATCGCGGCCAGCCCATCCGCCGTTCCCGGCAGGCGCTGCAAATGCGGATAGCGCAGCGGACCGCGGTAAGGAATCTCGATCGTCGACGGTTCGCCGTCAGCGCTGATCGAGAGGCGAACCGGATGGTGAATGGAATCGGCGACCGCCGCCTTGAGATTCTGCGCGGAAAACGCCTGGCCATTGACGGCGACGATGCGGGTGCCGATGCTGGCTCCTGCGCGAAAGGCCGGCCCCTCCCATGCAAGCGAACGGACATTGCCGTTTGCATCCACCGTCAAGCCGATGCTGAACGTGAAATCGGCAATGCCATTGTCCTGTTCGCTTTGCAACACGTAGTCGGTTGGCGTGTCGGTGAACGTAAGCGCATATCCGTTTTTCGCGAGGCCATCCAGCAAGCCGCTGTCGTCATGGCTGTTCAACTTTTGCCGCAGGAACGTGGCCCAGTCGCCATGGGCGATGCCATCGAGCGCCTGGCATAAGTCCGCGAACGAGTAAGTACTGGTTTGCGTGGGGTCGGCGCCTTGGAAAAAACGATGGGCCAGGTCATCCAGCGATCGGCGGCCACCGCTTTTCTGGCGTAACGTGGCGTCGACATCCAGCCAGAACAGCGGGCCTTCCAGGTAGTAATCTTCGCGCCGCTGCCAATCGATCCAGGCCACATGGTGGCCGGCGTCGAAGACCGGGTCGAGGCTGCTGTCGGCCAGCGATTTCCAGGCGCGCCCGCGCCGCGCCAGCATCGTCGCCGCCTCGAACGCCCACATGTCCAGCGTGTCCTGGCGCGAACGTTCGCCACTGCGTGCTGCGATCACTTCGCCCCAGAATTGCGTCTGGCCTTCGTAGACCCATAGCAGGCTGTCATCCGACGGCATGTTGAAGTCCGGTGTCCACAGTCCCTCGGGAAGGCGATGCTTGCCGTTCCATGCGTGCACCAGTTCGTGCCAGATCAGGTCGCGGTCAAGCAGATGGGCGTGTTCGCGGGTGAAGAAGTCCGTCGCCAGGTTGTTCTCGGCGGAAGCCAGATGCTCGACGCCGCCCGGGCCGGGGAAGGTGTCGCTCAGGCTCACCAGCATGTCGTAGTGCTGCCATGGCGGCGTGCCAAAAAGCCGTTCGGTCGCTGCTACCGTTCGCGTGAAACGAGCGATCGTAGCGTCAGGGACGGCAAGAAACGGTGGCGCATCCGCCAGCAGGTCCAGGTATACCGGATGCGCGTCGGTGGTCAGCGCAATGCGTCGCGTATAACGCCCCGCGTACACAGGCGAATCAACCAGCATTTCGAGCGACACCGGCGCATAACGAACATCACCATTGGACGATGGATGGGCATCCAGCGCGGTGAAGGCGGTGAAGCCAGGAGGCAGCCGCAGCGTTGCGGCAAATGGGATATCGCGCACGTAAAAGCCGGCCGGATACAGCAACATCGACTGCCACTGCACATTGATAAGCGCGGGCGTCATGGACAATGCGCCCTCGCGCGCGGTGGCCGGCGAGAGAAAATCGAACTGCAGGTCGAGGCTGCTTGCGTCGGCGGGCACCCGCACCTGGAAGGCATACGGCTGGTACGGATCACGCCTCCATTGGACAGGCTTGTCGCCGGCATGGATGAGCAGTCCTGCCAGCCGGTTGACCATGCCGGTCGGAGCATGCGAGGCCGTTTCCCATTGCGGGTACAACAGCGTGATCAACGATCCCGGAGTGACGGGTATCGACTCGCGAACGCGGTAAACCTTATGCCGGGTATCGGTAGCATCGACCTCGAGCGTGATGCGGCCGGGATAGGGCCGGTCGACAGGAACGGGCAAGGCGGGCGCTGCTGCTTTTGCCAGCGGCCCGGCGCTGCCGAACGCTGGACTGGTAGCCAGCAGCGCCAGGGCAACGGCATATCGCTTGTGCATGGCGGTCGTTTTGGGGGAAGTGGGCACTCAAACTAACCTGCGCTCGTCTTCGCGTCATCGATGACCTTTGCCAGGGGCGAAAGAAGGCCAGCCGCCTGGATGCCGCACGCAGCGGCCTTTTGCCGCTGCGCGGCAATGGTTTATTCGGCGATTGCATGTGCAAAAGGGCATGGCCCGGGCCTGCCCCTGCGCGGCCGCTGTGGTGCTAACTTGGGCGGTCCCTGGTCTGGTTATTTGGAGTCCGTAATGTCCATTGCTTCTCTCGCGGGGCTGCCGGTTGGCAAGCGCCTTACGGTGGCGCGCCTGGTGGTGGCCTTGTCGATGGCGCTCGCGACGGGCGTCGCCGGTGCGCAGGCGGTGGACGGCGCCCAGGTGCCTGTGCCGCAAGACACGCCGTACCCCGGCACGATCGCTATCCACGTCGATGCCAGCGACACCTCGCAAGGCATCTTCCGCGTGCACGAAACGATCCCGGTGAGGCCGGGCGCACTGACCTTGCTGTATCCGCAGTGGATTCCCGGCGACCATTCGCCGACCGGTCCGATCGCCATGCTCGCAGGCCTCAAGCTGAGCGCCAACGGCAAGCCGCTGAAGTGGAAGCGTGACGAATACAACGTCTATGCGTTCCACCTCGACGTGCCCGCGGGCGTATCCACCATCGATGCCGCGTTCCAATACTTGTCGGGCCGCACCGACAACGAGGGCTTCGAAATCACCGACCGCATGATGGACATGGAATGGAGCAAGGTGTCGCTGTATCCGGCTGGCTACTTTTCGCGCGGCATCACGTTTGCGCCCAGTGTGACGCTGGCGTCTGGCTGGCAGCTTGGCACCGCGCTGGAGCGTGTCGATCAACCGCAGTCCTCGCAGTCGGACAACACCGTCACCTTCAAGCCGGTGACGTTCAACAACCTGGTTGACTCGCCGATCTACGCGGGCAAGTACTTCAAGCGCGTCGATCTGAATCCCGGCGGTGACGTGCCGGTACACCTGGATATCGTCGCCGACGCGCCGAAGTATCTGGACATGACGCCCGAGCAGGTAAAGGTGCATCGCGCCCTGGTGACCCAGGCGGTGAAGTTGTTCGGCTCGCACCACTACGACCATTACGATTTCCTGTTCTCGTTGTCGGACGTGTTGGAAGGCAACGGCACGGAGCATCACCAGTCCAGCGAGAACGGCGTGGGCGCCGACTATTTCACCGCCTGGAGCGATAACGCCCCCGGGCGTGACCTGCTGGCGCACGAATACACCCACTCGTGGAACGGAAAATTCCGCCGTCCGGCCGACCTGTGGACGCCCAACTTCAACGTTCCGATGGGCGATTCGCTGCTCTGGGTGTACGAAGGGCAGACGCAGTATTGGGGCTATGTACTGGCCGCGCGCGCCGGCATGTGGACGGCGCAGGAGTTCCGCGACGCCTTGGCGATGGAGGCGGCCAACTACGACCGCAATCGCGAAGGTTTCCAGTGGCGCACGCTCGAAGACACCACCAATGATCCCACTGCCGCCCGCCGCTCCGGCTTGCCGTACCGCAGCTGGCAGATGAGCGAGGACTATTACAGCGGGGGACAGATGATGTGGCTGGAAGTGGATGCCAAGCTGCGCGCGCTGACGCATGACCAGAAATCGCTGGATGATTTCGCGCGCGCATTCTTTGGCGTCGACAACGGCAGCTATGTCACCAGGACCTACAGGTTTGACGATGTGGTGGCGGCGCTGAACGGTGTGGCTCCCTACGACTGGGCGAGCTTCCTGCACGCGCGCGTCGATGCGCTCAATCCACCGCTGGAAGACGGTGTCGCCGCCACCGGCTGGAAACTGGTCTATACCGATCAGGAAAGTGCCTACGAGAAGCAATACAACAGCCGGCCGCAATCGCCACGCCATCTGTACAACTTCGCCTGGTCGATCGGCCTGACCATGAATGATGACGGACAGGTCAACGATGTGCGTTGGGACGGGCCGGCGTTCAAGGCGGGTGTCAGTACCGGCGCCACCCTGGTCGCGGTAAACGGTCAGACTTATTCGAACGATGTATTGACGAACGCGATCGCATCGGCCAAGGGCAGCCAGGCACCGATCACGCTGCTGCTGAAATACCAGGGTGGCTACAAGACCATAGCGGTGGATTA
This sequence comes from Dyella jejuensis, assembly GCF_044904675.1. Lineage (NCBI taxonomy): Bacteria > Pseudomonadati > Pseudomonadota > Gammaproteobacteria > Lysobacterales > Rhodanobacteraceae > Dyella > Dyella jejuensis. Next base: position 28,046 of record NZ_JADIKJ010000023.1, read on the forward strand.
TCACCAGGGCTTGCAGTATCCGCATCTGGTACGCATCGAAGGCACGCCGGATTACCTGAGCCAGATCATCGCGGCACATTAAGGATGCTCTGATCAATGCTACGCAGGCGTCACCAGCTCTGTCTGTTCGCAGACCATAGGTTCGTCGGCGCACGCGGAGAGGGTACATGGATGTACCCGGCTTTGAGGAGCGAGGAAGGCAGACTGGCCGTCTGTCGAGACGACGGACCGCACGCGGGGAGAGTGCATGGATGCACTCGACGGCACGCAGCTGGGTGACGACGAGCGAGGGCCTCCTCGTCACCCATGTGCGCCACTTGCCGTGCGCGTGCTGGCGTGGTGCTACATTGCTACCGTTTTTTTATAGTCCAGCACGCGAGCGACACCATGACATCTCCCGCACAGTATCCGATTGGCACACCCGGGCACCCATGGGGCGAGGCTGAAGTGACCGCCTGGCGGGCAAGGCAGACGCGCCAGCGAAGCTACCAGGCGGATGTGTTGAGCGTGATCGAGGCGCTGCGCCCGCGCCATGACGTGGTGGAGTACGGTCGCCTGGATTACCAGCCTGATAGCTATCCGCTGTTTGCGATCAAGAGCCGCCATTGGCGAAGCGACCGGCCCAGCGTACTGGTGACGGGTGGCGTGCATGGCTATGAAACCAGTGGCGTGCATGGCGCCCTGCAATTTGTCGACAGGCACGCATCCGGTTACGACGGCAAGGTCAATTGGCTGGTCGCGCCATGCGTCAGCCCATGGGCCTACGAAAGAGTCCATCGTTGGAATCCGTATGCGATCGACCCGAATCGCTCGTTTCGTGCTGACAGCCCCGCGCAGGAATCGGCCGCACTCATGGCGCTGGTCGCACCGTTACGCGATGGCGTGTGCTTGCATATCGACCTGCACGAAACCACCGATAGCGATGAATCCGAGTTTCGTCCGGCACTGGCCGCTCGCGACGGCGTCACGCATGTACCGGGCGACATTCCGGATGGCTTCTACCTGGTCGGCGATAGCGAAGATCCACAGCCTGAGTTCCAGCAGGCGATCATCGCCGCCGTGGCAAAGGTCACGCACATCGCTGCGGCTGACCTTGATGGCGAGATCATCGGCTCGCCTGTCGTCGCGCCGGGCGTGATCAATTATCCGCTCAGGCAGCTTGGCCTGTGCGCAGGCATCACCGACGCGCGCTACAAGACAACCACCGAGGTTTATCCCGATAGTCCCCGGGCCACCGCCGAGCAATGCAATGCCGCACAGATCGCGGCGGTGTGCGCGGCAATCGATTACGTGCTGCGGTAAGAGGGTAAGAGCGCAGGGCGGGTTCGACGGTCAGGGCGTTGCAGGCTGTCTAGGATGACCGCGATGGCTTTAACGGGCTTTGGGGACGGCTACGTTTTTATGTTTGGCCGGGCGTCAGTGCCGCTTGGGATCGGGAGTCTGCCATAAGCAGACAAGTCGGGTGTGTGTAGCGGAAAGCCGAGTCTCGTTCCTATCAACAGTGCTGATGGTCTAGCGCCGCAGCCCCAGCACGCCATCCAGCGCCAGTTGCGCCTTGAAGCCCGCTTTCTCCAGCCGCCGCGCCACTTCGCGCGGCACGTCGCGATCGCTGGTGAGCTTGTTCGGGCTGCCGGTGTAGTGGAACAGGCGTCCACCGAAGCGGAGCACCCGCGCTAGCTGGTCATAGAACGCCTGCGAGTAGAGTTCGCCGGCGATGCCGAAGCGTGGCGGATCGTGCAGCAGGGCGTCCACGGAAGCATCGGCAATCTGCATGATGGCCCTCGATACATCGGTGTGCATAAGCTGCAGGCGCCCGCCGCTGGCAGGAGCGTCCGGGTCCGGCGACCATGGGTTGAGCGTGCGCAGCCACAGCACGTCGGCATTCTTCTCGAACGATTGGACGTGCGCCACGCCAGCCTCAAGGCAGCACGCGGCGAAGTAGCCCAGGCCGCCGCAGGTATCGAGCACCTTCTTCCCGCGCGGCTCGACCAGCGCCACTTTGCGGCGCGCGTCTTCGTATGGCGATGCCTTCGCAGTGGGCAGCATCTTGATGCCGTCGATCTCGAAGGTGGGCGCGCCCCATTCGGTGGGCACCAGTTTGATCAGCGAGCCGGAAAAGCGCGATATCGGCGCGAAGGCATCGCCATCCCAGTAATAGATCGTGCGGTCTTTCAGCTTGGACGGATAGGGATACTGCTGGCCTAGCCATCGCCAGGTATCCGGCTGCAGCGATGCGCTATCGCTTGAGCGGCCCAGATCCAGCGATCCGCGCCATGTGTCCGCGCCATCGTCGCGGGCCGCCAACAATGCTTCGGCGGCCGGGCGGGTGAGCAGGGGACCGGAATAGTGCGACACGGCGGATGAATCCCAGGGCAGCGAAAGGCGAAAGGCGAAAGCGTAACTTGCCCAGCATAACGATATCGGCGCCGGGGAGGTCATTGATCCAGTGATCGCATGCTCGGACCCGGCAAGATCGATTGGATGTGGTGGGCGCAATGGTATGCAACGCAATATGTGCGCGCTCTAAAGACGACGGGGAAAATGGGTGCCCTATCCACCGATCCGAACGGCGTGACGGATGCCCGGCGGAACGTCCTCGGACTGCCGACGTCGCCCGAAGCGCAGGCCAGCACGGCAACATCGAACAAGCGATGGCGGTCGTTCGCTCTGTCCCGGTTACGGGTATGGAAGTCGGTAATCCATTCGGCAAAGCGATTTGCCAAAGCGCCAGGACGCGCCGATAAAAAAATAACAGGGACGGATTGCTCGCGCCAATTTCCAGGTGCTTGATATAAGCGCGCAAGTGAAGCGCGTGGTTAGACAATCACTGTATAGGTATAGACGTCCATTTTGTAATCGCTTTCACACTAAGAAAAGCTTCGCTAGAGCAGGCTTTGCCCGTTGGGGATCAGGTGCGTTCGTTGCGTTGCCGTGCCAGGCCGTGCGTGATTTTAAACATTGACTCATGCGGCCGCGCAGTCATCGTCGAAAGATGCAAGTCGTTCAAGCCGAACAAAGAGCTGCTGCGCTTGTGTTTCGTTGCAAGGCGTCATCTTGTCCATAACCTGACGGAGGGAGTCGGATATGCGTAGACGTGAGTTTATCAAGGCATCCGGATTGGCCTTGGCTGGTGCGGTCGTTTCGCCAATGGTGAGTCGTCCCTTGTTTGCCAGGGGCAGCCAGGTCATCGAGCGCGATGTCTGCGTCATTGGCGGTGGATCGGCCGGTACCTACCTGTCGGTCCGCCTAGGGGATTTCGGTAAGAGCGTCGTGCTGCTCGAAAGCACCGATCACCTTGGAGGGCACGCGCAGACCTATATGGTGCCGGGCAGCGGAATACCGATCGACGTCGGCGTGGTTGATTTCGAGCAAACACCTGTCGTGCTCAATTACTTCAACCGCTTCGGCATCGCTTACGGTCCAGGTGCCGCGCCCGGCGGCAGTTCGGCATATATCGATCTGCGTACCGGCCTTCCGCTGGCGAACTACACGCCGCCATCGGCGGCCGCGATAGGCGAGGCGCTCGAAAATTACTATCAGATCCTTACTTCGACATATCCCTATCTCGATGACGGGTTCCAGCTTCCAGACCCTGTTCCCCAGGAACTTGTCGAACCGTTCTCCAGTTTCGTCACCAACCATGGTCTGCAGGCGCTTGTTCCCACCATCTTCGCGTATGGCCAGGGCGCGGGCAATTTGCTCCAAGACCCTGCGCTATACGTACTGAAGCTGTTCGGCCTCAATGTTGTCAGCGCCATTCTCGGCGGCGGTTTCCTCAACCTCCAGGGCGGCACGGTCCAACTCTACAGCGCCGCCACGCAGTACCTCGGCAGCAACGTGGTTTTCAATGCGCAGCTTCGTTGCATCGATCGTAGCGGCGCGCAGATCAAGGTCGCCGCGGACACGCCAGCGGGCCCGGTAACCATTCATTGCAACAAACTGGTCTGGGCCGCGCCGCCTACATTGTCCAATCTCGCTCCGGTCGATCTCGACGTTACCGAAGCATCCGTCTTCGGCAAGCTCCAGTCCAAATGCTATGCCGTGGGATTGGCATCGATCTCAGGTTTGCCCGAAGGTTTGTCCATCAATAACCTGGCGCCGGACACGCCCTACAATTTGCCACCACTTCCTGGCATCTACATCCTGGAGGCGACTGTTCCCTGGCTCTATCTCGCCTTGTTTGGCTCGGAAAATCCGCTGGGCGCCGCTGATATCGAAATGCGTATTGCACGGCAGGTTGCATCGCTCGCCCAGGCTGGCACCTATCCGGCCGCAAGCTTCGAAGGCTTCCAGCTTTTCAGCAATCACACGCCATTCCTGATCGGCGTGTCGGGCGCGGACATTGCGGCGGGCTTTTACACGCGGATGAATGCGTTGCAGGGCTACAGGAACACCTATTACAACAGCGCTGCGTTCCAGACCAACGATTCCTCGCTGATCTGGCAATTCACCGAACAGCTGTTGCCACAGATCGTGGGTTGACCGCGCACCTTGCCAGGATCATGGCCCACTCCTTTTCAAGGACGACGAGGAGTGGATGGGGCTGGCAGGCGGCCAATCGACGTCCTGAAACCTGTCGGTGCGTAAGGTCTTGCGGCTGGCCGAACATCACGTCTTGTATACACAACCATCCGCATCCTGCGCCGAGAAGCCGATTAAATACCGGCTTTTGCGTTTTGTGATGCGGGGTCATTACGCATGGATTCGCGATGGAAGCCACAGTTGCGGCCGTTGTGTCGACGTAGTCTGCAAAACGAATTCGAAAGCCGCATGCCCCATTGAAGAACGCAAAAAAATTGCGTAGGAGCAGGTAGGGGAAGTCCAGGTTGCCACGTCTTAAGTAGGCGTCGTATTTGAAACTGAAAACCTTGATGCGTTCGCTTGCCGTGCGAGCCGAACCTTCACGGGTTGGCGGAGCCATGTTTTTTTCTGCGTGGAAACACGTGGAAAGCCACAGGGGAGACGCAATGCAACTGTTTTTCGTTGTTTGCGTGTGTGGGTCGTAGTTGTAAGCGTTACGGCTCTGGGTGGTCCAGCGCCGATAATTTTCGCCATTTCGTACTGGGGAGTATCGCAAATGCAAGCAAAGTTGAAGTCCGTATTCCTGGCCGGTCTTATCAGCGCAGCCTGTCTGCCGGCCGCTTTCGCTGCACAATCCACGGATCTTTCCGGGCAGGCTACCGATCAACAGGTAGGGCCCATCGAATCGCTGGCGCGCGAGGCATGGCGCGAAAACATGGCGCAGATCGCCACGCCGTCGGAAGGCTGCTTCGAGGCCACCTATCCCAGCATCATCTGGGAGCAGACGGTGTGCCGGCAGATCAGCGCCCATGCGCATCCGGTTGTGCACAAGCCGCTTTGGGGACCGGCGCAAACGGCCGGTAACGGCAACGACTACACGCTGCAGACCTCTTCGCTGATCACCCAGGCCGTGGGCAGTTTCCCCACCGTGACGGACGTGACCTCGGAGAAAGGCGTCGGCGTGGCTGCTTACGGCGATGGCGGCATCCTGGGCACGAACGAATACTCGCTGCAAATCAATTCCAGCTTCAATTCCACCACCTCGGCCTGCAAGAGCAAATCCGGTTGCACGATTTGGCAGCAGTTCGTGTATGCGCCCGATTACGAGACCCAGGGTGAGGCGGCCGTGTTCATGCAGTACTGGCTGATCGGCTACGGCAGCAGCCGTTGCCCGAGCGGCTTCGGTAGCGATGGCGAAGGCGATTGCTATGAGAACAGCGCCGCCGCCACCGCGCCGGATGTACCGGCCACCCAGCTGGGTAGCGTAAAGCTGACCGGCGCGGTCACCTCCGGTGGCAATGACACGGTAACCTTCACCGACGGTACCAAGGCATACAGCTCCAGCGGCAAGGACAGCGTGCTGTACCTCTCGCAGGTATGGAAGCAGGTGGAGTTCAACGTAGTCGGTAACGCGGGCGGCTCGGAAGCCGAGTTCAACAAGGGCGCGTCGATTACGGTGAAGGCAGCGGTGACTGACGGTTCCACCAGCGCACCGTCGTGTGTCGCCGACTCGGGTACCACCGGCGAAAGCAACAACTTGAACCTGGGCAGCTGCAGCACGGCCAGTGGTTCCACGCCGTCGATCCAGTTCACCGAATCGGATTAAGTATGACTGAGGTCGTTTGCTGGACGCGAACGGGAATCGACGCCGAGGGGTAACCCTCGGCGTTTTTCTGTGCGCCCGGCAGGGCGCACTTGCTTGGAGGTGAAAGTCCTCTACTCGCCCGGCAAGGGGGAAGAGTTAGCCAGAGGCAACGGCGAAAGGGTGACTGATCGTCGGGAGGAAGCCCGAGGCAAAGCGCTGGCCTGACGAACAGGAAGCGGATGCGAGGCGACGTGGTGGGGTGAGGCAGCAGAAAAGGCCAAAGCCCAATACCTGCACGGAACATCACGGCGTAGATCCGACAGGCATAAGCGTGAAGGCAGGTGCGCCATACCCGGGGAGATCTCGCCTCATGCCCGAAAGGGTGACGTGGCAACACGGAGCGAGAAGTCAGCCGAGGCCATAGTAGGTGCAGCACGACCGAAGGGCCGAACACGAGAGACCGCAATTAGGACGATGTACCTCGATGATCGACGACGACGCAGAAGCTCGGGAGANCGAGGCCCACACGCAGGGAGCGGAACAGTATTCCGCAAGTGGCGCGTGCGGTGCAGAGTCGATCACGGCGGACGTTGGGCAAACGAACGCGGGGATGCCACGGCTGATGGAAGCCGTGGTGGAACGTAGCAATGTCTGGGCGGCGTATCAGCGAGTCGTACGCAACGATGGCGGGCCGGGGGTCGATGGTCTAACGGCAGGATCGTTGAAAGACTGGCTGAGGATGCATTGGCCCAGCGTCCGAGCAGCGCTCTTGGAGGGTGATTACCTGCCATCGGCGGTACGCGCGGTGGATATCCCTAAGCCTTCGGGTGGGATGCGCACCTTGGGTATCCCGACGGTGTTGGATCGCCTGATCCAACAAGCGCTGCTGCAAATCCTTCAACCCATCGTTGAACCCACGTTCTCTCCATCCAGTTATGGCTTCCGTCCCGGACGGAATGCCCACCAAGCCTTGCAAGCGGCCAAGCGATACGTGCAGGAAGGCCGTCAGTGGGTGGTGGATCTGGATCTGGAGAAGTTCTTTGACCGCGTGAACCACGACATCCTGATGTCGCGAGTCGCCCGGCACGTGGACGACGAGCGGGTGCTCAAGCTGATCCGTCGTTATCTGGAAGCGGGCTTGATGCGTGACGGAGTAGAAGAAGCACGGGGAATGGGTACGCCACAGGGTGGCCCGCTGTCACCGCTGCTCTCGAACATCCTGCTCACGGATTGGGATCGCGAACTGGAACGGCGGGGTCACGCTTTCTGCCGTTATGCTGACGACTGCAACATTTACGTCCGAAGCAACATGGCCGGCGAGCGTGTGATGGCGCAGATGAAAGCCTTCCTGCAAAGGAATCTGAAGCTGCACATTAACGAAGCAAAGAGCGCATGCGCCCAACCGTGGAAGCGTAAGTTTCTCGGCTACACCATGACGGCAGCAGCAGGAAAGATCCGGTTGCGCTTCGCCAAAGAAAGTGAGGCGAAGTGGCGTGATCGCATCCGCGAACTGATGCGTCAGGGGCGAGGGCAAAGCCTGACCCACACGATCGAGACACTCAATCCGGTGTTGCAGGGGTGGGCCGGCTACTTCCAACTCAGCGAGAGCCGGGTGGCATGGGAGGGACTGGATGTGTGGTTGCGCCGGCGGCTTCGGTGTCTGATCTGGGATCAGGCGAAGACCCGACAGCGACGCACGGCACTGTTACGACAAGGCGGGATCAATCCCAAGCGTGCATGGCACTCGGCCCGCAACGGGCATGGCTCGTGGTGGAACGCCGATGCACAGCATATGCGGGAGGCATTCCCGAATGCCTTCTTCCATAAACGAGGTCTGGTCTGCTTGACCAACACTGTTCAATATCTTCAGCGTCACTCGTGAACCGAGGTATGCGGAACCGCACGTACGGTGGTGTGGAAGGGGGCCGGATTACCGGCTCCCTATCCGATTCGTGGAAAGCTTTTCCGGATCGACTTCCACCAAGCCATCCGGGTACTTGCTTCGTCAATAGCAACTGCCGATCCAGTAGCAACCGGATGCCATCCACCGGTGCACCGCGCCACGCGGATCGGCCATGCAGTCGGACTGCATGGCCGCATCTACGCGCGCAACCTCTGGGCTGTCCGAAGCTGTGCGGCAGGATGGGCCGTCAATGAGCATGGCAACGCCAGGCCGCGCTCTTTCAGGCATGGGGCCGAACGCATAGACTTGCCCGATTATGCAGGCGCTGGCATGGATCGCCATGCCGCCCGCCCCATTGTACGGAGCATTCATGTCCGCCGACCTCCAGGCCCGCCTCATCCATGCGTTCAACCGCAACGACTGGCCCGTCGTCCAGAAGCTGGCCGTGCAATTGCTGCCGCTTGCGCCGGGACAGGCCATGGCACCGTTCATGGCCGGAGTGGCGCACATGCAATTGCAACAATTGGAGCAAGCGGCCGGTTTCCTGGAACAGGCGATGCAGCTTGAGCCGAGCCGTGCCGACTTCGCCGCGCAATATGCCAAAGCATTGGCTTTGATGGGGCGCATGAGCGAGGCGCGGCGCATTGCCGATTGCGCACTGGCGCTGTCCCCGGCCGATCCTTTTACGCTGGATACGCTCGGCGTCGTCTACATCGAAACACATATGCACGAGCGCGCGCTGCAAGTTTTTCGACGCGAAGTGGCGATGGCGCCCGATCGGCCGCTTGCGCGTTTCAACCTCGCTTACGCGCACATAGCCATGGGCGATGACGACGCTGCGGAACGTGAACTGGAACACTGCGTGCGGCTTGAACCCCGTCATTGGATCGCGCACTGGCGCTTGGCTTCGCTGCGGCGGCAGGCAGCCGAACGCAATCATATCGAGCGCCTGCGCGGCCTGTTGGCCAGGTATCCGGCTGATCCGGGGGCACAGCTGTACCTGAATCTCGCGCTGGCCAAAGAGTACGAAGACCTCGGCGACTATCCGGTAGCGTTCGAGCATTATTGCCGTGGCAAGCAGGTGGGACGCGAAAGCCGGCGGGGTACCGCACAGCGCGACGCGGGTATCATCGAACGGCTGGTCCAAAGCTTTCCCGCTATATCGGGCCTGCCGGCGTCGGGGGTGCAAGATAGCGCACCGATTTTTATCATCGGCATGCCACGCACCGGCACAACCTTGCTGGATCGGATCCTGTCCAGTCATCCGCAGGTCCATTCGGCAGGCGAATTGCGTGAATTTCCATCGACCCTGCAACGCTTGTCCGGCAGCAGGATGCCGGTGCTGATGGATCCGCAACTTCCTTCGCTGGTGCGCGCCATGGATTGGCGCCTGCTGGGCGAGACCTATTTGGCCGCTACCCGGGAGCATGCGCAGCATGCGCCGCATTTCATCGATAAACTGCCGCATAACTTCCTGTATGCCGGTTTCATCGCCCGAGCGTTGCCGAACGCGAAGATCGTCTGCTTGCGCCGAAATCCGCTGGACACTTGCCTTGGCAACTTCCGTCATCTGTTCGAGCAGCAATCGTCCTACTACGCTTATTCTTTCGATTTGCTCGATACCGGCCGTTACTACGCGGGCTTCGATCGTCTGATGGCGCATTGGCAGCGCGTGTTTCCCGGGCGCATTTTTGAGCTGCATTATGAGTCGCTGGTCGATTCACAGGAGTCGGCCACCCGGCAGTTGCTGGATTTCTTAGGACTTCCCTGGAACGACGCTTGCATGCAGTCGGAGCGCAATGCGGCGCCGGTCAATACCCCCAACGCATGGCAAGTGCGCGCACCGGTCTATCGCAGCGCGCTCGGGCGTTGGAAACATTACGAAACCCAGTTGAGTCCGCTGCGCGATCTGTTCGCGTCATCCGGTATTGACGTCGCTGCGTGATGCTTGTCGCCGTGGCCTGAAGGATTCCTTCGTTGCAAGCAAAGCCAGCTGGCGAACCAAATAGAGTTCCGGTAGCTGGCCATTCGGTCATGTATGTCGTCCAAGCACGTATCCGCATCATGCTGGTCATCGCATCGCAGGTGCGCGCGCAAGAACCAAGGCCAGGCTGCAGACGGCGTGAAGCGTGAAACGCAGGGGATGCCCCTGCGGATAACGAAGGCCTGCGTATTCAGCTGGCCGAACCGATGGCGGCCATCGCGGCGTGATGATGCGCCACGTTATTGGTGGGCGCATGCGAGGTGAGCATGGCGCCGAAGGTCAGCATGCAGACCAGCAGGCAGGCGGCGAACAGGCTGTGCAGCATCAGGGTTTCGAATTTCATGGCAGTTCTCCGTGAGCTAGGAAATGAAGCTTCCGAGAGATAGAGGGCAAAGGCCGTGCCAATCCTGTGCAAGCGCGAAAAACCGCATGGCAAAGCCATTTCGACAGGCGCCATCATGGTCGAACAGGTGTCCGCGGACGGTCGCCTGTGTTTGTCCGGACACCATGCGGACAGCCGGACGATGGCGGTTCGCAGCAAGAGAACGAATCGTTGCGCAACGGCCATGGCCGCGCGCACCGACGCAGCGTGTCCGCTCGACTGCATGCATCACGGAATGCCGTATATCAGGCGATCACGCACGCCGGCGAGTTTGCTTGCTGACCGTTCCCGCTGCCTGGCTTTCCCGCACCATGGCCAGGAGTGCGTCACCGCAGATCAGCTCGATGGGTTTGCCATGCACGAATCGCCGCGCATCGGCGGTGTAGTTCCCGATCGCGACGATCTTCACCGCGTCGGCCTGGTGGTGAACCAACAGGCCATACATTTCGCGCACTAGCCTGACATCGACCAGCTGGCTGCGCCACTGCTTGCATTGCACCAGGGTGGTCGCGCCGTCCCGCTGCAGGATCAGGTCGATACCGCCATCGGAGCCGTCCAGGCCCGTCTCGCGCACGGTATAGCCCTGACGACGGAAGGCTTCGCTGACCAGCATTTCGAACTGGCGCCAATCCACAGCGCGCAAGCTGCCCAATCCGGTTTGCGAGGCGAGCAAGCGCCGGCGGCGGCGTCCGTCCAGGAACGACACAAGCGCGGCGATCCAGCAGGCGCCCAGCAGCATCCAGGCGACGGGCGCATAGGCGCCCTCGGCAAGGGTCAACCCCAATGCTTGTCCGATCGGGCCGCCAAACGTCGACATGCACCAGGCCAGGCCGTAGCGCATGGCCGCATAGCCGGCGACGCCCAGCACAATGCCGGCCTGCCAAGGCAATCGGGAAACCAGGTCGATGCTGCTGTCTTTACGCCTTGCCACCGCTCCCTCCTGAGCGTTTCGATGGTTGCTGCCGGCCGGATGGCCTCCCGTGCTTTGTCGGGTACAGCGTCTTCGAAAAAAGTAAGCAGGAATTGCGCCAAGCCTCGGCCAGGCGCATTGCCGCCGAAAGGGTCGTCCGGCGCTGCAAACCCGCGCATGGGAGTGGCGGAAGTCCTTGTTTTGAATGCCGGCGCGAAAGCCATGTCCACGGACGCCGTCGCACCCCAGGATTAGCCGCAGGACTGATATGACTCTCCGCGTCACTTGCTGCGCTGGAAGCATTGCCTTATCCGTCGGCTTTTTCCTGAAAGCGAGGTGGCGCTCCCGCGCTGCGTATCACGCTGCTTTCATCGGCGCGGAGGTATGAGACGCCTGCGTAGCATGGATCAGAGCATGCCTAGGTGTTGAAGTTCGATACGTTGTTCCGCGCTAGCCGGCTGATAGGCGGTTGGTAGCCAAGGGCGGAATGAGGTCGATGGTGATTGTAACGATGCATCCACGGTTGCAAAGCAGCCTGGCGTTCGGCGCTGTTCTG
>NZ_JADIKJ010000024.1:0-68521 GCF_044904675.1 Dyella jejuensis
TCAGGTGGCCGGCGCTGTAGAGCGTGCCGCCGTTATTGCTGAGCGCGTCGCTTTGCAACGCGAAGGCACCGCCGGACACCAGGGTGCCGCGGTTATTGGTGATCTGCGAGGCATCGAGCGTGACGTCGCCCTGGCCGCCGAGTGTGCCGCCGGTGTTGTCGAGGCTACCGGTCACGTTGACGGTGGTCGTGCCGTTATCGGTATTGGCGATACGGCCGCCCTGGTTGCTGAGCGATGCGGCATTGAGCGTCAGCGTGGCGTTGCCCGGGCCGGTACCGGCTTCGAGCGCGCCGTTGTCATTGGCCAGCGCGCCGCCGAGGTGGGCGTTGAGGCTTCCTTGCGCGTGCATGGCCCCCGTGTTGCTCGCATCGCCTTGCGTGGTGAGGGTCAGGTCGCTGCCGGCATAGACCTGTCCGGCGTTGCTGAGCGTGCCGGCATGGAGATGGACAGCGGCGTTGCTGCCGAGGAAGCCACCGATACCGTTGGTGAGCGCTTGCGTGACAGCAAGATCGAGGTTGCCATCCAGCGCCTTGATCTGGCCGTTGCCGTTATCGAGCGTGTTGGCGATCAGTTGCGCCTGATGGGCTTGCAGCACACCGTCTGGGTTGATGAGCGATCCGGTAAATTGCCCTTGCAGATGCTGGGCGACCACCGTGCCGCCGGTGTTGTCGAAATCGCGGCCGGCAAGCGTCGCGTTGCCCGCCACGCTGAGCGTGCCGTCCTGGTTGCGGGCTGTTCGCGCGGTGAGGGCGAGGTCGCCCTGGCCGAGGATTTGCCCTTGATCGTTGGTGAGCGTGTCCGCATCGAGGCTGAGCATGCCTGCACCGGCCTGTTCGATCGCGCCCCCCGTGTTGTCGATGGCATGGGCGTTGATGGCGACGGTATCGGCATTCGCTATCCAGGTGCCGTGCGTGTTATCCAGCAGGCCGCCGATCCGCACGCTCATCGGGCCGCTGCCGGTTTGCATCACGCTGCCGTAGGCGTTGCGCCAATCGCCCACCGCCTGCGCATCGAGCTGACCGGCTTGCAGCGTGCCGCCGCTGTTGTCGACGGTGCCGGCGCTGTGCACGGTGAGCGCACCGTCCGTGGCAAGGGTGGCCTTCGCGTGGTCGATATCGCCCGCGGCGCTGACGAGGGCGACGTCACCGCCGGCGCGGGTTTGCGCGCCGGACAGGTCCAGCGCGCTGCCTTGCAGGGTGATCGCGCCGCTGGCGAGATGGCTGCCGGTGGACGACAGCGCACCGGCCGTGACGACGCTCAACGCCGCGTTGCCCTGCAGGGTGCCGTCGCGGGCGACACCGGCACCCAGCGTGCCGGTGGAGGCCAGTTGCTGCGCGCGCACGCTGGCCTCGTTGGCGGCGGCGATCACGCCGGCATGATTCACCGCGCCGGCGCTTTGCATCGCAAGGTCGCCGCCGCTGTAGACGGTGCCGGTGTTGGTGATGTCGCCGGTACTTTGCACGGTCATGCTGCCTGCCGATTGCAACGCGCCGCTATTGCCCAGCGAAGCGGCTTGCAGCGACAGGGTGTTGCCGCTGTAAAGCGCGCTGCTGTTGTCGATGCCGCCCGTGACTTGCACGTTCATCGCACCACCGGATTGCAGCGTACCGCTGTTGCTGAGCGAGGCTGCGTTGAGGGCGAGGTGGCCAGCGGAGGAGGTGTTGCCGGTCAATTGCAGCTGGCCGGCTTCATCGATGGTGAAATCGCCGCTTTGCGTGGCCAGCTCGCCGGCATTGCGCACGCCCAGGCCCGCTTCGGTGCCGATCAGGTGGATGGTGTTGGCATACATGCCGCCCAGCGTGGCCACGTCGATGCTTACCGTCGGCGCCTCGCCGGTGCCCGCTATCGCCTGCGTGGACAGATCGCTATAGCCGACCTGGTTGGCGCCGGTGATGACGTTGAGGTGTTGGGCCCACACCTTGCCGCTGACGCTGAGGCTGCGCGTGATCAGGTCAAGGCGATCGATGTGGGAGACATTCAAGCCCTCGCCATCGATGCGGAGGGCGCCGCCGGTGACGCGGAACGCGCTCAAGGCGCCGTCGGTGCCGAAGACCGGGATGCCCGTGGTCAACGTCGCACGGTTCGTGTTGATGAAACCACCGCCATTGACCGAAATCCCGTTGGGATTGGCGATGATGACATCGGCCGCCTGGCCGGCCACTTCCGTATAGCCGCGCAGGGAGGTGGGCTGGAGCGAGGTGACTTCGTTGACGATCACCTTCGCCGATTGGCCGGCCCGGTAGTTGGGATTGCCGACGATATAGCCGCCCAATTGCGTGGCCGAGACGCCGGCGGCGTTGTTGAGGATCAGGCCCTGTTTGTCGACGTTGAACTGCTGGTACGGGTTATGCGACACGCCCGCCGCCGAGGGCGCCACAAGGTTCACCACCGGCACGCCGTTGCCGGCCGCGCCGATGCCGGGGCGGTGCGCGCCGGCGTTGGGGTCGGCGACGACCTGGGCCTGCACGGTCCACGGCGAGCCCAGCAGGGCGGCGATCACAGCGGCGCTGAGTGCGCGCCGGGAAAGGGAGAACGAGGAAGCCTGCGTAAAGGGGCGGTGCATGCTGTCTGTCCTTGACGGTAGGGCCGGCGTTGCTCGTGACCGGAGCGCTTATCCCCCCATGGATAAGCCCGCATCATCCAAGACCTGCGGCGTCGTTTGTCTCGCATCGGCTTGCCATACCCCGCGCAAGCCGTGGGTCAACACCATAGTGGCAACCACGGTTGCTGACGCACGCCTGACAGAAAGATAGACGTTACTTACATACGCTTGAGAGTTCTGCTGGCAACCAGGCTCGTGCGGTGCATGACGGCGCACGGAGTGGTTGCTCATGGCACGTGTTGAACGGCCTGGATTGCCGCGGAAATTACGTTCTGGCACCCATGGTCGCGCCTTCTGACGGGAGAGCCGCTAAATCAGGCCTTGTATGGCATTACCGGATCGCGTGATCCGCAATGACTAATACATGCCGAGCAGACAACGCGCATTGCGTCATCCAGCAAGCATCGCTTAGCCGCAAAATATAGAGGCAAGCCCAGGTTGTCCTGCCCACCCAGGAACAAAGATAGAAAGTCGCGCGATGGCAGCGCCTTATCTCGATCCTCTCGCGCGCAGGAGAGAGGAAGGAAGCGTGCGCGGTGTGCGCAATATCACTGATACACGTGCAGGCGATTGAATATCCAACCGTAGTACGACTTCACCAGGTCCTTGTCCCCGCAATCAGCATAGAGCCCATGGCAGCGCTCGCGCAGCGAGGTGAGCGCGGAGAAATACCCATCCATCGGCAAACCCGCCGCCTTCAGCACCATGCCCGGCAGATGTGCGATATCCAGCATGGGATAAGTCGGCAGTGATGCGCCCGGCACGTTGCTCTTGATCATGTAGTACGTCAGGTAATCCTGATAAGGCACCAGCGCCGGAGGGAGGTTGCGCGGCAGCGTGCGCATCAGGTCGTCGAACGATGGCTGGTGATCGCCGAAGTGCACCAGCACGGTCGGTTGATCGCGATCGAGGAAATGGTGTTCCAGCCCGGCCATCGCCACATCCGAATCGTGCAGGCGCTGCAGATAGGTATCGAAATTCAGCGCGGTGGCCGGCGGCAAGCCTTGCAGCAGGTTCTGGAACGGCTTGGGCAGCGTGGACATCGGATCATCGTGCGGGCCGTGCTGGTTGATGGTGAGGATCATCATGAAGACCGGCTGGCCGGGCTTTTTCAGCTTGTCGTAGACGCGCCTGGCGGCGTCGAACATCTGCGTGTCCGTTTCGTCCCAATCGTCCAGGCCGAGTTCGCCCGCGCCGTAGAAATGATCGACCCCGTAGGCCTTGTAAGCGTCCCGCCCGTTGAGGAATTCGCCATGGGTGGGATAGATCGCCACGGTGAGATAGCCGAGCCGCTTCAGCTGCAGCGGCAGCGAGTCGCGCACGTGCGGTGCGAGCACGTAAGGCGCGTACATGCCGCCAGGACCGAAGATATCCTGCGGCATGCCGGTGAGCGCCGCGAATTCGCTGACCCAGGTGCCGCCGCCAAACGTATGCACGCGCATCACGCCGGTGCCGCGCGTGCGCGCATCGGCCTTGAGCATCGCCACATCGCACGCGGGCACGGTGCAGTGCGTATACGGAGCGGGATCGAACGTGCTTTCTTCCAGCACTTGCACGATATCGGGGTATTGGCCCGGATCGACCGTCGCGGGCACGCCGCCGGCGGTAGCCTGCCAGTCGCGGGCGGCGGTGGCGTCGTCCGCGTTGGCGGGCACGCGCACGCTGGAATCGCGCAGGTTGACGAAGAAATTGGTCAGGTCGGCATCGTCCGACATTTTTTCCCATGCGCCGCGCGCGTGCACTTGCGCGAACGGACCAGAAGGAAGCAGGCACCACCAGAACGCGATCGCGCACAGGGCGATACCGCCCAGGCGCAGCAAGCCTTGCGGCAAGGCGCGCATGCCGGCAAACAGGCGGCGGTCGTAACGCCACGCCAGCCACAGCACGATCGGCACGGCGATGACGACGCACAGACCAACACTGTAGATGTTCGGATAACGCCGTAGCGTTTCGAACAGGCTGGAGCGCACGTAGTACACGAAATCCGCCGGCATCAGCGGCGATTCGAGATATTCCTCCTTGAGCACGGTAATCGCGCGCAGCAGCAGGAACAGGCCGCCGCTGAACACCAGCGCAAACGCCAGCCGCGCGAATACAAACGCGGCCACGCCCAGCACGCAGAGCATCAACGCCAGCACGAATGCGCGCTGTTCCAGCAGCGGCTCTTGCCAGGCGGTAAACCAGGCGCAGATGGCGAAGAATGCCAGTGCGCAGGCCGTGGTCGTGCGGTTTCGCGCGGCGCGAAACGGAATCAGCGGCATGTGGAACGTCCCCCTGGTACGGCGTCGCCTCTCGTTGGGCGGCGCATCATGGTGTGCGAGCAAAATCGATATTTTAGAGCTTTTTCCTGCCCAGGCGGTCGGCCGACAGGCGCGAAATGTCATCCATATCTGCTACGTTCATGCGCCGACTGCCTCTTGCCGGAAGCCCTATGCGTTTGCGTTCTTGCCGCCTGACCGCCCTTATTGCCACCGCCTTGCTGGCCGGCTGCGCCAGCCAGCCACAGCAGCACTCCCAGCCGCAGGCGCTGCCTGCCGGCTTGCGCGCCGACGTGGCATTGCTGGAAACCACGGACCTGCATTCGAACGTGCTTAGCTACGACTACTACAAGCAAAAAGCCGACCCGACCCTGGGTTTCGAACGCACGGTTACCTTGATCCGCAAGGCACGCAGCCAGTTCACCAACAGTTTCCTGTTCGACGCTGGCGACACCATCCAGGGCAGCGTACTGGCCGACTACCAGGCGCAGGTGCAGAAGATCGACTGCGGCCAGGAACTTGCGATCTACAAGGCGATGGACGCGATCGGCTACGACGGCGGCACCATCGGCAATCATGAATTCAACTACGGCCTGCCCTTTTTGTCGCAGGTCACCGGCACACCCATGAATGTGGATGGCGCCAACCCGCAGCGTTGCGCCGGCCCGCATTACCCACTGGTGCTGGCTAACGTCAACAGCGTTCGCGACGGCAAGCCGATCTTCAGGCCGTGGACGATCGTCGAACGCAAGATTGCCGCTTTTACGCCGGATGGCAGCCAGCTGAGCGTGCCGCTGAAGATCGCCATCATCGGCTTCACGCCGCCACCGATCATGCAGTGGGACAAGCAGAACCTGGACGGCAAGGTGACGGTGACCGGCGTGGTCGAGGCAGCCGAGAAATACATGCCCCAGATCCAGGCGCAGCATCCGGATCTGGTGATCGCGATCCTGCATGGCGGCCTGAATACTTCGCTCTACTCTGCCGACATGGAAAACGGTGGCTGGTATCTGGCTGGCGTACCGGGTATCGACGTGTTGCTGATGGGACACGAGCACACCGATTTCCCCGGCCCGCGCTTCGCCCACATGCAGGACGTCGATGACCAGCGCGGCTATGTGCGCGGCGTACCGGCAGTCATGGGTGGCTTTTTCGGCAAGGATCTGGGCGTGATCCGGCTGGCGCTGGTACGCCAGCAAGACCATTGGGCGATCGACAAGAGCAAGACCTTCAGCCAGGTATGGCCGATCTGTCCGCCGATGATGATGGCGGGCAAACCCGCCGTGTCCGCATCCAATTGCGTGCCGGCCGATCCCCAGGTACGGCTGGCGGTGGGCAAGGTGCAGCAGGCCGCCGTGGACTACGTCAATACGCCCATTGGCCAGAGCACGGTACGCATGAGCAGCTATTTCGCCGACGAAGGCGATATGAGCGCGCTCGCGCCGGTGAATGCCGCGCAGATCGATTACACCCGGCGCGAGCTGCCAGCCACGCACCCTGAGTTGACCGGCGTGCCAGTACTGGGTTCCGCCGCGGCTTTCCGTACCGGCTTCGGCGGCCCCGACGATTACACCGATGTGTTGCCCGGTGCGCTCACCCTGCGCAACGCGGCCGACCTGTACTTTTATCCCAATACGCTCACGGCAGTAGAAGTGGATGGCAGCGGACTGAAGGCATGGCTGGAACAGTCCGCCCGGCGCTTCAACCGCATCGATCCGAACGCGCATGGCGAACAGCCGCTGATCAACGAGAAATACGTCGGCTATAACTTCGACCAGATTCAGGGCGGCGTCGCCTACGTCATCGATCTCTCCAAGCCGGCCGGGAAGCGCATCGTAAAGCTGACCTATCGCGGCAAGCCGGTGACACCCTCACAGCATTTCGTGGTGGTGACCAACAACTATCGCGCCAACGGCGGCGGCCATTTCCCGGGATTGGACGGGCATAACGTGGTGCTGGCCGCGCCCGACGGCACGCGCGAGATCCTGGCGCGCTGGTTGCAGTCGCATCCTTCGCTCGGCGCCAAGGATCTGCCGGCCGCGTCATGGCATTTTGCGCGGCTGAAGACCAAAGGCACGGTGGTGTTCACGAGTGCCAGCAACAAACAGGCCCTCGCCGCCACCGACGGGCTGCACGCCGTCCGGCAGCTGCGCGACAACGGCGATGGCACGGCGGTGTACGCGATCGATCTATCGCACTGAGGAAAATCAGGCCGATTGCAGGATGTGGCGTGAAGGAATCGTGCAATCGGCCACTGCGCCCGAAGCTGTCAGTTTCTGTTGCAACCGTTACCCATGCTGCATCGAGCGTTCGGCCGTCCAAATAACCCGCACCCAAATGCGATAGTTTCATTAGCCAAGCATTGACAGCCGCTTCGGGGCACCTCTATCTTCGAGCCATGTCGCCATTATCCACGCCCGCACGCATTGCATTTGCCCCGGTGAACACCGGGCATGCCGGCGTGGCGGCGACCATGATCATCGCCACGATCATTACCACCACCACTACCGGTACGACCGGTCATGGGGTGGTGTCTGTGCGCGAATAGGTTCTTACACGCAACGGCCCCGCCCTCGAAGAGGCGGGCCGGCACACCACCGAACCGCAGCGAGACGGGGCCTCAACCGGAGGCCACCATGGACAGCTGTGCATCACTCATTGCCGGACCTTTGCATCGCCTGCCGCCGCTGCCGGCGGCCACGTCGCGGCGTCGAACCCTGGCCGTCGGCCTGGTGGGTCCCGGGCGCGTGGGCAGTGTGCTATTGGAACAGCTGCGTGCGGCACAGGATCGCCTGGCACGCGAGAACGGCCTCGACCTGAAGCTCTGTGGCGTGGCTGCCAGCCGACGCATGTGGCTGGATTGCGATGATCCTGAACTCAATGCGCGCCATGACAGCGCGCAGACCTGGCGCCCTGCCGACCTGGACCAGTTCGCCAACCACGTGCGCGGCGACGGCCAGCGCCACGCGATGCTGATCGATTGCAGTGCCAATGATGCGGTGGCTTCGCAGTATCCCTATTGGCTCGCATCGGGCCTGCACTTGGTTACGCCGAACAAGCTGGCCAGCAGCGGGCCGCTGTCGCGCTGGCAGGCGATCCGCGCGGCCAGCCATCACGGCGGACGGTTTCGCTACGAGGCCACGGTCTGCGCCGGCCTGCCTGTGGTGCAGACACTGCGCGATCTGCTGGATACCGGCGATCAGCTGTTATCGGTCGAAGGCATGTTTTCCGGCACGCTCGCCTGGCTGTGTTGCCATTACGACGGGCAGCGCCCGTTCTCCGCGCTGGTCCGCGAAGCGCATGCGCTGGGCTATACCGAACCGGATCCGCGCGACGATCTGTCCGGCACCGACGTGGCGCGCAAGCTGGTGATCCTGGCGCGCGAAGCTGGCTGGCCGCTATCGCTGCACGATGTGGCGGTGGAAAGCCTGGTGCCGCCGGCGCTGGCCGAACTTTCGCTGGAAGCATGCATGAGCCGGCTCGACGAACTGGACGCGCCGATGACCGAATGGCTCGCCGCCGCCCAATCCAGGCACGGCGTACTGCGCCACGTAGCCAGCCTGGATCGCGATGGCCGCGCCCAGGTCCGCTTGCAGGTGCTGCCGCTGTCGCATCCGTTCGCACACACCCGGCTTACGGATAACATCGTGCAGTTCCGCACCCAGCGCTATCGCGACAATCCGCTACTGGTACAAGGACCCGGCGCCGGCCCCGAAGTGACGGCGGCCGGGGTGTTCGCCGACCTGTTGCGCATCGCCGAATCGCTGGAAGTGCGCGCATGAATACTCCTCTTGCCATGAAGTCCGCCATGCCGCCGCAACGCCTGCTATCCGCTTCCGCCGTCGCCTATGCCAGCGTGGGTAACGTCGGCGTGGGTTTCGACATCCTCGGGCATTGCATGGCCGGCGCGAACGATCGTGTCGACGTCCGCCGCATCGATACGCCGACCGTGCAGATCGCGGGCATCGATGGCTGCGTCGACGTGTTGCCGATGGACGCCGCGCACAATACTGCCGGCGCCGCGTTGATGGCGCTGCGCAAGGCGCTCGGCCTGCAACACGGGTTCGAGCTTTCACTGCACAAAGGCATTGCGCTGGGATCGGGCATGGGTGGTTCGGCGGCTTCCTGCGTGGCGGCATTGGTCGCGGCCAATGCACTGCTGGAGCGCGCGCTATCGCGCGAGGCGCTGTATGAATTCGCGCTGCAGGGCGAAGCGGTGGCCAGCGGCGGCCGCCATGGCGACAACGTCGGGCCCATGCTGCTTGGCGGCCTGGTGCTGGCGACACGCGACCGGCTGTTGCGCATCCCGGTTCCGTCGGGCTGGCACTGCGCGTTGGTGCATCCGCATGTGGTACTGGAGACGCGCAAGGCACGCGCGGCGCTCGCCGGCGATTACGCACTGGGCGAGTTCGTGGCGCAGTCGGCCAACTTCGCGCTGGTGCTCGCCGGTTGCTTCCGTGGCGATGCCGGACTGGTGCGGGAAGGATTGAAGGACGTACTGATCGAACCGCGTCGTGCGTCGCTGGTGCCGAACTTTGCGCGCGTGAAGCAGGCGGCGCTGGATCATCGCGCGCTCGGCGCCAGCATTTCCGGCGGCGGCCCCAGCGTGTTCGGCTGGTTCGAACACCAGGCCGATGCCGACGCCGCCGTCGCCGCGATGGGTGCCGCCTTCGCCGAAGCAGGGCTGGACAGCGACGGCTTCGTCGCACCAGTGGCGGGCCCTGCCGCCTCGCTGGTGGCAGCTGGCGACGCGGGGGAGCACGCATGAGCGGATCGTTGCGCTATCCCAGCACGCGCGGCGGCTGTCCGGCCGCCAGCTTGAGCGAAGCGATCGCCGCCGGGCTCGCCCCGGATGGCGGCCTGTACGTTCCAGAACGTCTGCCGCGACTGGAACCGGCCGCCTTCAGGCCGGGGGACAGCCTCGCCGATACGGCAACCACGCTGCTCGAGCCGTTTTTTGCCGGGGACACGCTGGCCGGTTCGTTGCCGACGATCTGCGCCGAAGCGCTGACCTTCCCCACGCCATTGCGATCGCTGACGCAGCATCCGGGTACCTGCTTGCTGGAGCTTTTCCACGGACCCACCGCCGCCTTCAAGGACGTCGGCGCGCGCTTCCTCGCCGCATGCCTGCGCCGGCTGCGCGGCGATCATGCGCCCCCGCTGACGATCCTGGTGGCCACCTCCGGCGATACCGGCGCCGCGGTGGGCGCCGCCTTTCATCGCCAGCCCGGGATCGAGGTGGTGATCCTGTATCCGGATGGCCGCGTGTCGCCACGGCAGGCGCATCAACTGGGTTGCTTTGGCGACAACGTGCATGCGCTGCGGGTGCAAGGCCGTTTCGACGATTGCCAGCGCATGGTGAAAGCCGCTTTGAACGACCCGGCGCTGCAAGCGCAATCGCCGTTGTCGTCCGCCAACAGCATCAGTCTCGGCCGGCTGTTGCCGCAGATGAGCTATTACGCGCATGCCGCGCTGGCGTGGTGGCGCCAGCACGACCAGGCGCTCAACGTGATGGTGCCTACCGGCAACCTGGGCAATGCGCTGGCCGCGGTGTGGGTCCGCGAAATGGGCTTGCCGCTGGGCAAGATCCGGCTGGCCTGCAACGCCAACGCTACGCTGCCCGATTTCTTCGCCGGCGACGATTACGCGCCGCGTCAGGCGGTGGCGACGCTGGCGAACGCGATGGATGTGGGAGCGCCCAGCAATTTCGAGCGGCTGCTCTGGACCTTTGCGCGGCCGGATGCACTGCGTGCGCAACTGCAGGCACAAAGCGTGGACGACCGCAGCATTGCCGAGACGATCGCAAAACATGCACGCGAACAGGGGGACGTGCTGTGCCCGCACACTGCCACCGCCATGCACCTGCTCGACCGGTACCGCGCTGCCGGCGACGACATGCCATGGGCCGTGGTGGCGACCGCGCATCCGGCAAAATTCGAAAGCGTGGTCGAGCCCTTGATCGGCACATCGATCGAGGTGCCGGCCACGCTGGCCGCCATGCTGCAGCGGCCAGCATCCGCCACGCCGTTGGCGGCGCAAGACGATGCCTTGCGCCAGTGGCTCATGGAACGCAGCCCGCTGCATGCCACCATTGATTGATGCTTCGCTATCCGCAGCCTCTCCCGGGAACCAGGAGAGGGAGAACCCATGCTTCAGCCGAGCATGTCCAGCACTTGCGCGGTAGCGCGCACGCGACCGATGCGCGGAAAGATGTGCTGGACCGCAAAGCCATGCTGTTCGGCATTGGCCGCGCTCATCGCGTCTTCGGCAAAGACCAGCCCGAAGCCCAGTTCCCATGCATTGCGCGCGGTCGATTCCACGCCGATATTGGTCGAAATGCCGCCAAGCACGACGTGCTCGATGCCACGGCGGCGCAGTTGCAGTTCCAGCTCGGTACCGTAGAACGCGCCCCACTGGCGCTTGGTTACCCGAATATCGCTGTCGACCACGCCGAGGTCGGCGGGAAAATCCCACCAGTCGGCCGGCAACGTCCTGGCCGGCATCGCCTGATCGACCGGCTGGCGCAATGCGTCACCGCCATCGGCGGACCAACCCACGCGCACCAGCACGACCGGCGCACCAAGTTCGCGGAATCGCCGGGTCAACGCACTAGCATTGCCCAACACATCGGCGGCGCTGTGGGGACCGCCCGCGAACGGTAGGATACCCTTCTGCAAGTCGATGAGAACGAGCGCCGTGTGGCGCGGATCGAGTTTTTCCACGGGATTCTCCGGATCATGAAAGTGAGGATATCCTCACTTTGGAGTTTATGAGGATGTCCTCGCAAAAAACAAGCAGTGTGCGCCGTGTCCCGCAACGCCAGCGCGGCCATGAGCGCGTGGCCGCGCTGCTGGAGGCGGCCGCAGGTTGCTTTGTCGAAAAAGGCTATGGCGCGACCACGATGACCGAGATCGCCGCGCGTGCCGGCGCGGCGATCGGCTCGCTCTACCAGTTCTTTCCGACCAAGGAAGCGCTGGCGCGCGCGCTGCTGGAGCAGTATGCGCAATCCGTCTATGCAGAACTGGGCAAGCTTGCCGAGCAGTCGGCGCAATGGGATACGGAAGAACTGGCCGCGCGGCTAAGCCTGTTCCTGGTGGCGTTCCGCAGACGCCATCCTGCTTTCGTGATCCTGGTTGAGGCGGCACCGACGCCGGCGGCCGATGCCATGGCGATCCGCCGCCGCGTGCGCGCGGAACTGCAGGCATTGCTGGCCCATCGCGCGCCGCGGCGTTCGAGCGAAGACCTGTACGCGGCGGCAGTCGTGGTGCAGCAGCTGATGAAAGCCGCCGTGGCGATCCAGGCGGAACCGGGCATGCCGGGGCGCCACGCTGCGCTGGGGCAACTGCAACACGCCATGCAGCTGTATCTGCATGACGTGTTCGGCGAATAGCGGATCAGCCGCCCTTGGCGGGATAGGTCTGGAAGCCGCCGCTCTGCGGCGGCGGCGGCGGCGGCGGTTGCGCGCCAGGGCTCTGCACCGGCGGCGGGGCGAACGACCCTTCATGGTGGTTGCCGCAGCTATACGCTTCCCACGGCTGCGAACCGTCGGCCGGGTCGGCGAGCGGCTTGATGGTATCGGCGTGCATGCTCAACGCGCTGTTGCGCGCCTGCACCTGCAATTCGTCGCGCACTTTGATGTCGTTGCGGTCGAACGGCCCCACATGGTCCATCACCGAGACAGTGATCTTGCCCAGATCGCGGCACCCGGAAACGTCGCCGTTCCACACGGTGCGCACAATGCTGGAGCCCGGATCCGGATTGATGCCCCAGGTACAGCCGCCGAGCAGCACGACAGGTGCGAGCAACAGCAGGGTCTTGCGCATGAGTAACTCCATATAAGCGAGAAGGCGAAGGCGTAGCGCCTGCCATCGTAGCGCGTCGCCCCGCCCGGTCGCCGAACGCAGGCTTAGCGCGCGGGCCGGGCGGCGTCCGGACACTGTCCGAACGCGGGTGTCCGGTGTCCGCGGACAAGTTTCGGGTATGCACCGATCATCGATAAATCCATGCCCATCAACGGATTGCGGACGCCGACCCAGCTGGCACGGGGATTGCTGAGTAACGGGCGAGGACCCCACGCGGTCCACTACTCGGAGATAGGGACATGAAATTCGAAACATTGATTCTTCGCGGCTTGTTTGTCGCATGCATGGTGGTTTGCGGACTGATCCTGGCTGCCATGGTCACCACCCGCCCGGCACCGGTGCAATTGGCGAACAGCGCTTCGGTGACCGCACTGCTCACCTCGGCGCCTACGCGCTGCGCGCTGCCATCGGTGGATGAGATGCTCTGCGTGCGCGTAACCGGCTGAGCATCGCGGTGAGAGAGGAGCATGACGCCAGAAGCAGAAGCCTGCTCCCACGAGCCTGCTCGACGCCCGTTGCTGATGTGCAAACCGACTCTCGCCTCGGATGCTGCCTGGGCGCCAATCTCGGCCGCACGGCTGCAGGGACGACGGCGCTTGCCTCGCCCTGTCCGTCCGCGTCTTCAGTTGGCCCGCATGGTCCGCGTGGACGATATGGGCTGATCGCAACACGTGGCGTCCCGCTCGTCCGATAATGGCCGCATGCTGCATGTCATCCTTTTCCGTCCTGAAATCCCGCCCAACACCGGGAATGTGATCCGCCTGTGCGCCAATACGGGCGCCGCGCTGCATTTGATCCGTCCGTTGGGCTTCGAACTCGACGACACGCGCCTGCGCCGCGCGGGCCTCGATTACCACGAATATGCGCGCGTCGCCGTGCATGACGACCTCGACCGCTGCCTGGTCTCGCTCGGCCATCCGCGCGTCTTTGCGTTTTCGACCCGTGGACGCACCCTGCATGCCGACGCATGTTTCGCGGAGGGCGACGCCTTGCTGTTCGGCTGCGAAACGGCCGGCCTGCCGGACGCGGTGCTGTCCGCGCTGCCCGCGCCGCAGCGGCTGCGCCTGCCGATGTGCGCAAACAGCCGTAGCTTGAACCTTTCCAACAGCGTGGCGGTGGCGGTTTACGAAGCGTGGCGCCAGCTCGGCTTCGCCGGGGCGACGAGCTCCTGATCGCGCCCATCACGGCAACGCCGATGGGCGGGCGGCTACAATCCCGGGATGACTGCCACCGCATCCCCCAACCCGCTTCCGCCGCCGCTGCGCAAACTGGCCGGCCGCGCGCTGGAAAGCGCACTCAATCACGCGCTTTCGCTCGACCCGGATACGCGCGCCAAGCTTCCCGCGCTCAATGGGCGTAACGTGCAGTTGCATGTGCAGGGCGTCGGCCTGGCGTTGGCGATCGGCGTGGAGCGCGACCGGCTGACCGTCGGCCCTGCGCCGGAAACCAGTGACCTGCGGGTAGCCGCCACACCCGGCAGCCTGTTCTCCATGTTGTTCCGCCGTCATAGCGAAACCCTCGCGCCGGGCAAGGTGGAGATCGCGGGCGATGCGGAACTCGCACGCCGCCTGGAAAAACTCGCCAGCGGTTTTGCGCCGGATTTCGAGGAAGCGTTCACGCGGACCTTTGGCGATGTGCTGGGCGTGCCGATTGCCAAGGCCGTGCGCGGCGCACTCGCCCACGCGCGCGAAACCGCCTCGCATCTGAGCCAGGATGGCGCCGCATGGTTGCGTGACGAGGCCCAGCTTGCGCTCGCGCCCAGCGAAGTGGAGACGTTCCTGGATGAGGTGGATACCCTGCGCGAACGCACCGAACGTCTCGATGCCCGCCTGGCACGGCTCGAACGCGCACAGCGGGGATCGCATCCGTGACGCCGCTGAAGGTAGTTCCCGGGCTGCTGCGCGTCACCGTGGTGCTGCTGCGCTACCGGCTCGACGAACTGGTCGAGGCGACACACCTGTTTCGTCCGCTGCGGTTCGTGCGCCCGCTGCTGGGCCGGCCCGCGACCGATGTGCGATGGCTTTCCCGCGGCGCGCGCCTTCGCCTGGCGCTCAATGAGCTCGGCCCGATCTTCGTCAAGGCGGGACAAGTCCTGTCGACGCGGCGCGATCTGGTGCCCGGCGATATCGCCGACGAGCTCGCCTTGCTGCAGGACCAGGTACCACCGTTCCCGGGTGAGCAGGCGCGCGCCATCATCGAGCGCGAACTGAAGCTGCCGATCGACCAGCTTTATGCCAGCTTCGATCCGGTACCGCTGGCCTCGGCTTCGATTGCCCAGGTGCATGGCGCCACGCTGCGCGATGGCCGCGCGGTGGTGGTAAAGGTGCTGCGCCCGCGCATCGACGAGCGCATCGCGCGCGACGTGAGCCTGCTGCATTCGCTCGGCGAGCTGGCACAACGCTGGCATCCGAACGCGGACAAGATCCGGCCCCTCGATGTGGTCGGTGAAGTCGAGAAGATGCTGGAGAACGAGCTGGACCTGCAGCGCGAAGGCGCCAATGCCAGCCTGCTGCGCCGCAACTTCATCAGTGGCACCGACATGTATGTGCCCGAAGTCCATTGGGAGCTCACCGGCGCCAGCGTGCTGACGCTGGAGCGCGTATCCGGGGTGAGCTGCGATGACGTGGCCGCGATCGATGCGGCCGGCATCGATCGCAAGCAGCTTGCGGCCAAGGGTGTGCGCCTGTTCTACGAGCAGGTGTTTCGCGACAACTTTTTCCATGCCGATGCGCATCCGGGCAATATCTGGGTCGATCCGACGCGCGTTGAAGAACCGCGCTTTATTGCGCTGGATTTCGGCATCATGGGTTCGTTGCCGGAAGCCGACCAATACTGGCTTGCGCAGAATTTCATTGCCTTGTTCGAGCGCGATTACGCACGCATCGCCAAGCTGCACGTGGACGCCGGCTGGATGCCCAACAATGTGCGGCTGGACGAACTGGAAGCGGCCGTGCGCACGGTTTGCGAACCCTATTTCACACGTCCGCTGTCGCAGATTTCACTGGCCGAACTGGTGGTAAAGCTGTTCCAGACGGCACGCAAGTTCGAACTCACCTTGCAGCCGCAGCTGATCCTGCTGCAGAAAACCTTGCTCAATATCGAAGGCGTGGGGCGGCTGCTGGATCCGGATATCGATATCTGGGCAGTGGCGCATCCAGTGCTCAAGCGGATCCTGCGCGAGCGCTACAGCCCGATGCGCACAGTGCGGGAAATCCGCAAGCGCATACCGGAATGGTTCCACAATGCGCCGCAGCTGCCAGAATTGGTGCGCGACGCCCTGCGCCAGGTGTCGGCAGGAGAGCAGCGATTGCTTGCCGATGCCGATGAACTCAGTCACCAGCGGCACCTGGTCCGCCGACTGATGCAAATGATGGGAAGCGGCCTGCTCGGCGCGACCCTGATTCTTTGCGCCACCGTGCTGTGGACGTTCGGTCCCCAGCATGGTCCATGGCTGCCGCTGGGCGTAGGCCTGTGCGGCCTGCTTTCCTTTGCGTCCGGCTGGATGCGCCGTTAGCTTCGTTGTAACCATCCTGCTGTCAGCGTTGACGTGCCCGGCACGGCGATTCCCACGAAAAGCAGGCTTGGCGGCGCCAATGCAGCGCACTGTCGCCGCGATTTCCGCACAACACCTCCCACGCCGGTCACATACGAAAGCCATGCTCGAGTTGCTTTATCAGGACGACGCACTGATCGCGGTGAACAAACCCGCTGGACTTGCCGTGCACCGTTCCAAGATGGTCGCCAACGCCGACGAGTTCTTGATCGATACATTGCGCGAACAGGTCGGCGGCCATGTGTATCTGGCGCATCGCCTCGATCGCGCTACCAGTGGCGTGCTGTTGATCGCCCGCTCCACCGAGGTTGCCGGCGCGCTCGGCGAACAGTTCATGGGCCGCGACGTGCACAAGCAATACCTGGCGGTGGTACGCGGCTGGCCAGATCCGGCCGATGGCATGGTCGACTATCCCTTGCCGGGTGCTCGCGATACCGGTCCGCGACGCGAAGCCCGCACCGCGTACCGTCGGCTGGCCTGCGTGGAGGTGCCGATCGCACTGGGACGCTATCCGCAGCAGCGCTATGCGCTGGTGTTGGCCGAGCCACAGACCGGCCGCTTTCGCCAGATCCGCAAGCACATGGCGCACATCCATCATCCGCTGATCGGCGATTGCCAGCATGGACGCAGCGACCATAATCGCCTGTACAAGCAATATTTCAGTTGCCACCGCATGCTGCTGCATGCATGGCGGCTGCATTTCCGGCATCCGCTCGACGGCCGGCCAATGACGCTGGAGGCTCCGCTCGATGCGGCTTATCGGGCCGTGTTGGAGCGTTTCGGCTGGACGCTTCCTGCCGAGCCATCATAAGCGGCGCGCTGACCAGCTAAACTGGCGCCATGTTGCCCGTAAGCCGTTCCATCGTCCTGCCGGAATCCGAGCTGGTCGTGCGCTTCCTGCGTGCTGACGGGCCCGGCGGCCAGCATGTCAATCGCACTGAAAGCGCCGTCGAATTGCGCTTCGACGTCTTGCATTCACCATCCCTGCCAGAAGAAGTGCGCACGCGCGTGCTGGCACGCAGCGATCGTCGCCTCACCGACGAGGGCGTGCTGGTGATCCAGGCGCGCCGCTTCCGCGACCAGGGCCGCAATCGCGAGGACGCGCGCGAACGGTTGGTGGAAATCCTGCGCTCCGCGCTGGTCGCACCCAAGAAACGCATTGCCACCAAGCCCACCCGTGCTTCGAAACAACGTCGCCTGGAGGGCAAGCAGCAGCGGGCGAAGGTCAAGCAAAACCGGTCGCGAAGCTGGAGTCCCGAGTGAGCGAACCCGTGCTGCCGCCGGCGCCACCGCAAGCCCCCAGGCTCAATAGCCGCTTCTGGCCGTGGCTTTCGCGCAGCGTGTTGCGCCTGTCCGGCTGGCGGCTGGTGGGCCGGCTGCCCGACCTGCCGAAACTGATCATCATCGGTGCGCCGCATTCGTCCTATTGGGACGGCGTGTGGGGCCTGATGATGAAGATCGGATTGGGGGTCAACGTCAACATCATGATCAAGCGCGAAGTGCTGGAGGGGCCGCTGGGCATCATCCTGCGCCCGATCGGCCTGATCCCGATCAATCGCAGCGCCGCGCTCAATGTGGTCGAGCAGATGGTGCAGCGTTTCGGCGAACACGAGCGCATGTGGCTGGGCATCACGCCGGAAGGCACGCGCAAGCGCGTCAAGCACTGGAAGTCCGGTTTCCTGCGCATTGCGCGCGATGCGCAGGTGCCGATCCAGACGGTATTCATCGATTATCCCAGCAAGACCTTCACGCTCGGGCCGCTGGTGCATGCCGGCGATGATCCGGAACAGGATATGGCCATGATCCGCGCGCTATTTCAGCCGTATCGCGGCAAGCATCGCAATACCGAAGCGTAGGCTCATCGCGCACGGCGAGCCGATGCAGGGATGACTGGCAACAGGTATCGCGCGACGCAGGCGTCATGCTTGCGCTGCGGCTTGGCCGATGCTCAGCGTTCCGAATGTCCCGATTCGTCGTAATCGCGATGAGTCAGCAGGCCCGGTCGGATCAAGTCGACGAAGGCGCGTGCCTCGGCGCTGAGAAACTTGCCTTTGCGCATCACCACGCCGTAGCTGCGCTGCGGAAAGTACTGCCGCATATTGCGTACGGCCAGGCGTTGACGATCCGTCTCGGTAATGCAGATGCCGGTGACGATGGAGATGCCCATGCCCATCGCCACGTATTCCTTGATCACCTCCCAGCCGCCAACCTCGATCGCCACGTGGTAGTGCACCTGCCGCTGCTGGAATACCAGGTCCACCATTCGGTACGTGGACAAGCGCTGCGGCGGCAAGATCAGGCCATAAGGCGAAAGGTCCTCCAGCAGGATGTTTTCCTTGCGCGCCAGGGGATGATCGGGCGGCATGATCAGCATCGGGTCGTAGTGATAGACCGGCGCCCACGCGATGTCGTTGGGCACGTCGAGCATGGAGCCCACCGCGAAGTCGGCCTCATCCGCGCGCAACAGCGCCAGGCCGTCCTTGCCGGTGACATTGGCCAATTGCAGGTGCACCGCCGGGAAGCGCTCGCGGTAGCGCTGCACCAGCTCCGGCAGCAGGTACTGGATCGTAGAACTGCCCGCAGCCACGATCAGCCGGCCTGATTGCAGGCCCTTGACCTTGCCTTGGAAATCCCGGTCGAGGTTATCCCAGCCTTCCACCAGCGGACGCGCCAGTTCGTAGAGCGCCTCACCCGCGTCGGTGAGATTGATGCGCCGGCGGCTGCGCTGCAGCAACGCCACGCCAAGCTCGCGCTCAAGCGCCTGCAATTGCAGGCTGATCGAAGGCTGCGAGAGATACAGGGACTCGGCCGCACGGCTCAGGGTGCCCAGTTTCACGATGGCCACGAAAGCGCGCATCTGCTTCAGGCGATTGCCCTTGTAGTAGTAGCGCCCGGCCTCGCCTTGAACGGGCGCGTCTTTTCGGGTTCGTCTCCTGGGCGACGCTGTCGGTTGTTTTTTTGTCATATTTTGGCGTCCAGACCCGGATTTTTAGCCTTTCATTTCAAATAGATGAAAGGCGCATTGAATTTTTTAATAGCAAGGATTGAAACATTTGCTTTGTCAAATAGTACTGCAATAACTAGCTTCTCTACCGAACCCGACGGTGGAGAAACACATGGCAGTACCTAGCGAAAAATTCGTCAGCCAATCTGCCGAGATCCATACGGACCACCCTGGCTATGCAGACATCCTGACCTCCGAGGCGCTGGCTTTCCTGGCCCGGCTGCATCGATACGCCGAGCCTCGACGCCAGTCATTGCTGCAGGCGCGGCGCCAGCGCCAAGCCCGTTACGATGCCGGCTGCCTGCCGGATTTCCGGGTAGATACCCGTGCCATTCGCGAATCGGAGTGGACCGTGGCTCCGATTCCCGCCGCACTGCAGGACCGTCGCGTGGAAATTACCGGCCCGGTCGAGCGCAAGATGATCATTAACGCGCTCAATTCCGGCGCGAAGGTGTTCATGGCCGATTTCGAGGATTCTTCCGCGCCCAGCTTTGCTAATCAGCTGGAGGGCCAGATCCATCTGCGCGACGCGGTGAACGGCACGCTCGAATACCGTTCGCCCGAAGGAAAGCACTACCGGGTAGGCAGCGATCCGGCAGTGCTGGTGGTACGCCCGCGTGGCTGGCATCTGCCGGAACGGCATGTGTCGGTCGATGGCGAAACGATGGCGGGCGCACTGGTCGATTTCGGCCTGTTCGTGTTCCACAACGCTCGCACCCTGCAGGCGCGCGACCTGGGGCCCTACTTCTACCTGCCCAAGCTCGAAGCCATGGAAGAGGCCGCGCTATGGGACGAGGTCATGGCCTTGGCCGAAGACGAACTCGGCC
Source organism: Dyella jejuensis (assembly GCF_044904675.1). Lineage (NCBI taxonomy): Bacteria > Pseudomonadati > Pseudomonadota > Gammaproteobacteria > Lysobacterales > Rhodanobacteraceae > Dyella > Dyella jejuensis. Next base: position 20,107 of record NZ_JADIKJ010000024.1, read on the forward strand.
TGCCATGCGGCAGCATGAAGGCAACGGTGCTGATCGAAACGCTGCCGGCGGTATTCCAGATGCATGAAATCCTGCACGCATTGCGCCGTCGCGCGGTCGGTCTCAACTGCGGTCGCTGGGATTACATTTTCTCCTATCTCAAGACGCTGCGCGGCCATCGCGATCGCCTGCTGCCGGAGCGCGGCCAGGTGGTCATGACGGTACCGTTCCTGAAAGCCTATTCGGAGTTGCTGATCCAGACCTGCCATCGCCGTGGCGCCTTTGCCATGGGCGGCATGGCGGCGCAGATCCCGATCAAGGGTGATGACGAAGCAAACGACAACGCGATGGCGAAAGTCCGCGCCGACAAGCTGCGCGAAGTGCAGGCCGGCCACGACGGCACGTGGGTGGCGCATCCCGCGCTCGTGCCGGTGGCAAAGGAGATTTTCGATCGGCATATGCCATCGCCGAACCAGTTGCACGTCCGGCGCGAGGACGTCGAGGCAAACCGCGATGCCCTGATCGCGCCGTGTGGCGGCACCATCAGCCGCGCCGGTTTCGATAACAACGTGGAAGTGGCGCTGCGCTACACGGCCGCATGGCTGGAAGGCCTGGGCTGCGTACCGATCCATCATTTGATGGAAGACGCGGCGACTGCCGAAATTGCCCGCGCGCAACTTTGGCAATGGCTGCACCATGGCAGCCTGGAATTTCCGGATCACGCACCGATCGACTTTGCATGGTTCGATCACGCCCTGGCCGCGCACACGCATCGTCTGCGCGAAAGCAGCTTGCCTGGCGCCAGGCGCGCCGATGATGCCGCACAACTGCTTGCCACGCTCACGCATGCCGACCAGCTCGGCGACTTCCTCACCCTTCCCGCTTACGCACAGCTCGCCTGATTACGCGCACCCAAGCCTTCAAGGAGTACATGTCATGAAAACCCAATTGCCGACCGCCGATCAAATCGCGCTGGAATGGAAAAACAATGGCCGCTGGGCCGGCGTCCAGCGCACCTACACGGCAGAAGATGTCGTCCGCCTGCGCGGCACGGTCGCCATCGAACACACGCTGGCCCGGCGCGGTGCCGAACGATTGTGGAAATCGCTGCATACGGAAGATTTCGTCAATGCGCTCGGCGCGCTGACTGGCAACCAGGCCATGCAGCAGGTCAAGGCGGGGTTGCAGGCCATCTACCTGAGCGGCTGGCAAGTCGCGGCGGATGCCAACGTGGCGGGCGAGATGTATCCCGATCAGTCGCTTTACCCGGCCAACTCGGTGCCGCAGGTGGTCAAGCGCATAAATAACACGCTGTTGCGCGCGGATCAGTTGCATCACGCTGAAGGCAGGGATGACATGGATTGGCTGGTGCCCATCGTGGCCGACGCCGAAGCCGGTTTTGGTGGCGTGCTCAATGCTTTCGAACTGATGAAGGCCATGATCGAAGCTGGCGCGGCCGGCGTGCATTTCGAAGATCAGCTTGCCGCGGTGAAGAAATGCGGCCATATGGGCGGCAAGGTATTGGTGCCCACGCGCGAGGCCGTGGACAAGTTGAATGCCGCACGGCTGGCGGCGGATGTACTTGGTGTGCCGACGCTGCTGGTAGCGCGCACGGATGCCGACGCCGCCGATTTGCTCACTTCCGACATCGATGACAACGACAAGCCGTTCACCACGGGCGAACGCACCGTGGAAGGTTTTTTCCGCGTGCAGGCGGGCCTTGAACAAGCCATCAGCCGCGGCCTCGCCTATGCTCCTTACGCGGATCTGATCTGGTGCGAGACCAGCAAGCCCAACCTGGAGGAAGCGCGCAAGTTTGCCGAAGCCATCCACGCGAAGTTCCCGGGCAAGCTGCTGGCCTACAACTGTTCGCCGAGCTTCAATTGGAAGAAGAATCTGGATGATGCGACGATCGCGAAATTCCAGAGGGAACTGGGCGCGATGGGCTACAAATTCCAGTTCATCACCTTGGCGGGCTTCCATAGCCTCAACTACGGCATGTTTGAACTCGCGCACGGCTATGCACGCCGCCAGATGAGCGCTTTCGTGGAATTGCAGGAGAAAGAATTCGCCGCCGCCGAGCGCGGCTTCACCGCGGTGAAGCACCAGCGTGAAGTAGGCACCGGCTACTTCGATGCGGTGACCCAGGCGATCCAGCAGGGGCAGTCGTCCACCACGGCATTGAAGGGCTCGACCGAGGAAGCGCAGTTCCATCACGCTTCGGCGGCCTGAGCATCCCTAATTGGCTGGTGCCGCTTCCGGCGGCACCAGCACGATCACGGTCCAGCCGGGACGCGGTTCCAGTTCGCGTCGTTCCGCAGCGACGCGAAGCGCGCCTTTTTCATCCACGCCGAACAAGAGCAAGGACGTAGAGCCGTACTGTTCGACGAAGTGCGGCCAGTCGAACGTGGCGGTAAGACCGGTGGACTTGATGCGCCAGCCACGCACCAGCAATTCGGCAAAACGCATGTGCGTCATGGTGTCTTCGAACAGCGCCGGCACCAGCAGGCGATCGTTGAAGGCTGCGCGGTGACTGGTCTCCTGCGGCGCCAAATTGCGCAAGCGATATACCTTTTCGCGTCCGAATTCCTGCTGGTAGTGCAGGCAGGCGAGTGAATTGCGCTCCCGATGCGTGGAAAGACCGAGCATCTGCCCGATGCCAATCAGGTCAAGATGGCGATCGGCATGTGCGGACGCTGGATTGCCGTAGAACGTATGGAGGCCATCCATGCGTGCGCGGCGGATACCGTCCCAATCATCGTCGGCCAGCAACACGCGAAAGCCGGCTTCGTGCAGGGTCTTGCCAATGGCGCGAGCGACTGCGTCGGAACCGAAGATCAGCACGCCATGCGGCTCCGGTTCGGCCACCTTCAACCAGCGCGCGAGCGGACGTGCCGTGGCGCTTTGCAGGACCACCGTGCCGATGATCAGGATGAACACCAGCGGCACCAATGCCTCGCTGCCAACCACGCCCAGGTGCGCCAGCCGCAGCGAAAACAACGCGGAGACCGATGCGGCGACGATACCGCGCGGCGCTACCCACGACATCAGCGCGCGTTCGCGCCAGGTCATGCCGCTGCCCAGGCTGGACACGATTACCGTGATCGGGCGCACGATGAACTGCGCCGCCAGGAAAATGGCGATGCCCGCCCAGAGCATGCCCGGAGGCAACGGCCAGCTCAATCGCGCGGCGAGCAGGATAAACAGCATCGACACCAGCAGCACGGTGAGGTGCTCCTTGAAGTCGAGGATATCGTCGATATGCACGTCGCGCATGTTGCCGAGCGCGATGCCCATGATGGTTACGGCGAGCAAGCCGGAGTCGTGCGCGATCTCGTTGGAAAGCGTAAACGACAACAACACGATGGCCAGCGCGCCAAAGTTTTGCAGATACTCGGGAATAAACTGGCGCCGCAACAGGAAGGCCAGCACGATTGCGCCAACGGCGCCGATCACTACCCCGGTCAACACCGTCGAAAGGAAGATGCCGATGGCGTGGCCTTGATGCCGCGAGACGATGGCCTCATAGATCAGCACGGCAAACAGCGCACCGAGCGGATCGATCACGATACCTTCCCAGCGCAGCGTATTGGCGATGCGCGCGTTGGGGCGCAGCGTGCGCAGCATCGGTACGATGACCGTGGGACCGGTGACGCAGGTCAGCGCACCGAACAGCAGGGCAAGATCCCATCCCATGCCAGCGAAGTAATGCGCCGCGACAGCCAGCAGCAGCAACGCCACGATCGCGCCATAGCTGACCAGGCCGCGCACCACATGACCGATGCCTGAAAGTTCCTTGAAGCGCAGCGTGAGGCTGCCTTCGAACAGGATCAGCGCCACCGACAGGGAAACCACCGGGAACAGCAGCGGGCCGAGCAGCTTGTCCGGATCGAGTACGCCGCCGACAGGCCCGAGCAGGATGCCGGCCAATAGCAGGAACAGGATGGCAGGCAGTTTCACTCGCCAGGCCAGCCATTGCGCGAAGAATCCTATGGCCAGCATGCCCGTCAGCATGAGGCCGAGTTCGATGCTCATGCGTGCACCTCTCGCGGCAGTTCTGGATGGCCGTATCGCAACATAAACATGGGGAGCTTCCGCGTCTAGTCGGACAGCAGGGACACACGTCGATACTGCAGTGCCTCGGCCAGATGCTGGCGATCGAGTGCCGCGGCGCCGTTATCGAGATCGGCAATGGTACGAGCTACACGCAGGGTACGGTGGTAGGCACGGGCGGAAAGTCCCAGGCGCCCCAGCGCAGCGTCGAACCACTGCCGCTCGGCCGGGCCCAGCGCACAATCACGCTCGAGTTCGCGCGTGCTGATTTCCGCGTTCGACCGGCCGGCACGTGCCAAGGCGTGCTGGCGCGCACGAACCACCCGTTTGCGCACGGTCGAGGAATCTTCGTCCTTCGGGCTGCGCGGCGTGCTCAATTCGGCCAGCGGTAAGCCGGGCACTTCGATACATAGATCAATGCGATCGAGCAAGGGGCCGGAAATGCGTGATCGATAACGCTGTACCTGGTCTGGCGTGCATCGGCAGCGCTTGTGCTTGTCGCCCGCATAGCCGCAAGGACATGGGTTCATCGCCGCGATCAGCTGGAACTGTGCCGGGAATGTCAATTGGCGCGCGGCGCGGGAGATCAGGATGTGTCCGGATTCCATAGGCTCACGCAGCACTTCAAGTACGTGCCGGCTGAATTCCGGAAATTCGTCCAGGAACAGCACGCCATTGTGGGCCAACGAAATCTCGCCCGGCCGCGGTTGGGAGCCGCCACCGACCAGGGCCACTGCCGAGGCGGTGTGATGGGGTGCGCGGAATGGACGGCGACGCCATTGCGCCGGATCGATCGACTGTCCGGCCACTGACAATACTGCGCAGGTTTCCAGCGCTTCCAACTCGGTCATCGGCGGCAGGATGCCTGCCAGGCGCTCGGCCAGCATGGTCTTGCCAGTACCAGGAGGCCCCATCAGCAGCAGGTGATGACCGCCGACCGCGGCGATTTCCAACGCTCGGCGCGCCTGCAGTTGGCCGCGCACGTCGATCAGATCCGGTCCGATGCTTTCGCCGGAACGGGTCAAGGCCGCAGCAGGCGGCAGCAACTCCTGAGAACCGCGCAGCCAGCCGCATACGTCTGTAAGCGTGTCCGCTATGCGTACATCGATCTCGGGTATCAATGCCGCCTCATCGGCGTTACCGCTCGGCACCACCACGCGACGCCCGCGCGCCCGGGCTCGCAATAACGCTGGCAGCACGCCGGAAACCGGGCGCAACTGGCCGGAAAGGGCCAGTTCGCCCAAGAATTCGCAGTCATCCAGCTTTTCACGGGGCACCTGGTGGCCAGCGGCCAGGATCCCCAGGGCAATCGCCAGATCAAAACGACCACCGTCCTTTGGCAATTCGGCAGGAGCGAGGTTTACCGTGACCTTACGGTTGGGATACTCAAAGGCGGCGCTCTGGATGGCCACGCGAACACGGTCACGCGCCTCGCGGACCGCCGCTTCGGGAAGGCCTACGATACTGGTACTGGGTAGCCCCCCGGAGAGATGCACCTCCACCATTACCTGCGGTGCGGAGACACCTTCCTGGGCACGGCTCAGCGTGACGGCCAGGCTCATGGACTACAGGGACTACAGGGACGTCCGGAGGGGGCAGAGTCGCTGTTTGAGCGGTCCATCGAGCGACTCCATTCGGTGCGGGGATCAAACGGCCGCCCCCGACTCCTTGGGGTGATGGTGACGAATCGGGGGCGGCGACCGGAACTGGCTATGCCCCTCCAGGCGGCACGCCGGCTTCCAGTGCCGCTACGCGCCTTTCGAGCTCCTCGACCCGGGCGCGCGTGCGCGCCAGTACTTGGGTCTGGATATCGAATTCCTCTCGGGTAACCAGCTCGAGATGGCGCAATCCCTGCGCCAGGATATCGCGAAAATTGGCGCGCAAGTCCTTGTGCGCGTCTGCCATCCCTGGCGGTACCAACGAAGCAAGTCGAAGGGCAATTTGATCGATATCCTGCCTCCCCATCATGGTAGGCACCTCGAACTCGTCGATGTGAAGTCTAAAAAGAATCTCAAAGGGGATGCCATCGGTGAGCTCCATCAAAGTTTGTAGGCATTTTCCTACATGGCAGGGACAGACTGCTTTCACGCAGGCAGAATGTATGCTCCGCAGCGCGCGATCGGGCCATTATCGGCCTGTTGAGGAAATTCCATGAAATTGGTTGTGGCCGTGATCAAGCCGTTCAAGCTGGACGATGTCCGCGAAGCCCTTGCCGAAGTCGGGGTACAAGGCATTACCGTGACCGAGGTCAAGGGTTTTGGCCGCCAGAAGGGCCATACCGAACTTTACCGCGGGGCCGAATATGTGGTCGATTTCCTGCCGAAGATCAAGCTGGAAGTGGCTGTAGGGAACGATCAGCTGGATCGCGTGGTAGAGGCCATCGTCCAATCGGCCCGCACCGGCAAGATCGGCGACGGCAAGATCTTTGTCAGCAGCCTGGAACAGGTGATCCGCATCCGCACTGGCGAACTGGATCAAGACGCGCTCTGAATCAAGCCGACTGCCTGGGCCGACTGCGCACGATGCGCTGATAATGGATCAGCAGCCCTGCGAAATAGCAGACGTAGTAACCCACCACCAGACCGGACAAGGCCAGGGTCAAGGGACTTTGGCCGAGTTCCGGTCCGCGGATGGGCGACGTGGTGCCCATGGGGTCCCGCCATTGCGGCGACAGCATCGCAAAGCGCCACACCAGTCGCCCCAGGAACAAAACAATAACCACGGCACCGATGTATGGATTGGGCACGTAGCAATCGCCCTTTACCGGGTGCAATTCGAATCGGCTCAGCCGTAAACCGAGCAGGCCCAGCCCCGCGCCGACCAGCAAGCCACCGCCGAGCCCTGCCAGCAGTTGCGTATCGCGCATGGCATAGAGGCCGATGGCAATACCAAAAACGGCGAAGAAAACGACACGCGCGACCATCTTCCACGGCCTGATCGGCTGCAGCCCGAACTGATTGCGCACACGCCGCCACACCGCGAGTGCCATCAGCGGAACCATGATGAGCGGCATGGTGATCGAAGGCGCCATGGTATCGGTCCAATGAGGAATGGCCGCAGCTTATCAATCGCCAGCACGGCCGGCGACTGATGTCTGTCACGCATCTTGACGGCGCTTGACGGCGCTTTACCTGGCTTTGCCCTGATTCGCCACCGCCGCCATCTTCGCCGCGATCGCCTCCGCATCGCCCAGGTAATAATGGCGCAGCGGCTTGAGATTATCGTCGAATTCGTAAACCAGCGGCACCCCGTTGGGGATATTCAATTCGACGATGTCATCGTCGGAAATATCGTCCAGATATTTGATCAACGCGCGGATCGAGTTGCCGTGCGCCACCAGCAGCACGCGCTGTCCGGCGCTGATCGCCGGCGCAAGCAGCTCGTTCCAATACGGCATCACGCGGGCAACGGTGTCCTTCAGGCATTCGGTATCAGGGATCAGTTTGGGATCGAGCCCGGCATAACGCGGATCGCCTAGCGAGGGATTGGCATCGCGTGCAAGCGGCGGCGGCGGAATGTCATAGCTGCGCCGCCAGACCTTGACCTGGTCTTCCCCATACTTGGCTGCGGTTTCAGCCTTGTTGAGGCCGGTGAGTCCACCGTAGTGGCGTTCGTTGAGGCGCCAGTCGGTAAGCACCGGAATCCACATCAGGTCCATCGCATCCTGCACGTGCCACAGTGTGCGCACGGCGCGCTTGAGCACCGATGTATGCGCCACGTCGAAGTGGTAACCGGCCTGCACCAGCAGCTCGCCCGCCTCGCGCGCCTCGGCTGCGCCCTGGTCGGTGATATCGACGTCGGCCCATCCGCTGAAGCGGTTCTCGAGATTCCATTGGGATTGACCGTGGCGAATCAGTACTAGTTTATGCATGGGCTGGTTTTTGTTGGGACGGGCAAGTGAGGCCAAGTGAGGCCAAGTGAGGCATGGTGAAGCCCACTCCCATCGCCGTCAATTCCCGACCCTGCCGGAAGTCACGCTAAACCCTGGACCTGGGCTAAGCATCCTATGCGTGTCCACCCATCGGAATGTGCTCATGCGCCTTACTATCTTAGCCCTGACCCTGCTTTTGCCCCTGGCTGTCGCCGCCCAGGATATCGACAAGATCAACGGCACGGCTTCGGTCGAAGCCGGCGAACACGTCGGCAATGTCCGTAGTGTCAACGGTTCCGTGAATATCGGCGATGGCGCCGTGGTTGAGGACGCCAGCACGGTCAACGGGACAGTCGAACTCGGCGAAAAAGCCCATGCCAACGCCCTGCATACGGTCAATGGTGCGATCACGCTTGCGGCGAACAGCCAGGTGCGCGGTGAAGTGAAAAGCACCAATGGCGCCATCTCGCTGGATCCTGGTGCGGAAGTGACCGAAGGCGTCGCCAACGTCAACGGCAGGATTACGTTAAATCATGCCCACGTTGCCGGCGGCATCGAAACCACCAGCGGCGATATCATCGTTGGCGAAAATTCGCGCGTGGAAGGCGGCATCCTCGTCAACGAAGCCAGCCGCTACGGTTGGAACAGGCAGGAGCGCAAACCGCATATCGTGATCGGGCCTCACGCCATCGTGCGCGGCACATTGGAATTCCGCCGTGAAGTCGTGCTTGAGGTCAGCAGCAGCGCCCAGATCGGACCAGTGAAAGGCGCCACGCCGCAGACCTTCGGCGGCTCGATGCCTTGACCATCCGACGGCTCATAACCATTCGCGCGGCTTCAGGTAATCGGCAAGCCGCGCCTCGGCTGAGCCTTCCTCGGGCTGATAGGCATATTCGAAGCGCACGCGCGGCGGCAGGCTCATCAGAATCGACTCGGTTCGCCCGCCAGACTGCAGGCCAAACAAAGTGCCGCGATCGTAGACCAGGTTGAACTCCACGTAGCGCCCGCGCCGGTAAAGCTGAAACTCCCTTTCACGTTCGCCGAAAGGAGTGCCCTTGCGGCGTTCGACGATCGGCATATAGGCGTCGAGGAACCCTTCGCCAACCGCCTGCATGAACGCAAAGCTGCGTTCGAATTCACCGTCATTGAGGTCATCGAAAAACAAGCCGCCGACGCCGCGCGTTTCGTCGCGATGCTTCAGGTAGAAATATTCATCGCACCATTTTTTATAACGCGGATAGACGTCTGTTCCATACGGCGTACAGAGGTCGCATGCAACCTTGTGCCAGTGCCGCACGTCTTCTTCGAAAGGGTAGAACGGCGTGAGATCGAAGCCGCCGCCGAACCACCATGCCGGCTCGACGCCCGGCTTGCTGGCTTCGAAATAACGCACATTCGCATGCGTCGTGGGCACATAGGGATTGCGGGGATGCAACACCAGTGACACACCGGTAGCGACGAAGCTCCCGCCAGCCAAATCCGGCCGGTGTGCCGTGGCGCTTGGCGGCAGCCTGTCACCATGTACCAGGGAGAAATTCACTCCGCCCTGCTCGAATACCGCGCCATCGCGCAACACGCGCGTGCGGCCACCGCCGCCACCGGCGCGGGTCCAGGCATCCTCGACGAACCTTGCCCCGCCATCCATCTGCTCGACCGTGCGGCAAATGCGGTCCTGCAGGTTCCGCAAAAAGTGCTCGGCTCTTTCGACTTGCTCGCTGCTCATCATCTATCCGCCAGCGTGGATACAGGCTAAAAGCTTAGCAAGTCCGTCTTCGCATCAAGCTGTGCCAAGGCGCCGCACTGCGGGTGAACGTTTGCCGGCAAGGTTCGGGAGCCCATCTATGCAAGTTCGAAAGCGCTCGCTAGGCTCATGACATGCGCGTTACATCCCTTCCGCTTGCGGTCTCGGCATACACCGCCACTTCCGCGCTGGGCCTCGGCCTGGAGGCGCACCTGGACGCGCTTCGGCGGCAACGCAGCGGACTGCGCAGCAATGACTTCAGCGAAGCGCCGCTGGCCTGCTGGATCGGCCGCATCCCGAACCTGGAAACGCACGCCCTGCCCGATGCCTTTGCCCAGTGGGATTGCCGCAACAATCGCCTGGCCTGGCTGGGCCTGAATCAGGATCGCTTCCTGTCTCAGGTCGATGCGGCCCGACAGCGTTACGGCGCAAGCCGCATCGCCCTGCTGCTGGGTACATCAACGGCCAGCATAGCGGCTACCGAAGAAGGCTATCGACGTCTCGACGATGACCAACGCCTGCCGCCCGACTTGCATCGCGCGGCTATCCATACGCCGCACTCGCTGACCGCGTTCGTGGCGACGGCGCTGGATATCGGCGGGCCCTGCCTCACCGTTTCCACCGCTTGTTCGTCCAGCGCCAAGGTCTTCGCCAGCGCGGAACGACTGATTCGAATGGGCATGGCCGATGCCGCCATCGTGGGCGGGGTGGATTCGCTCTGCGCCAGCGTGTTGTTCGGTTTCAATGCGCTGGAACTGGTTTCGCCCGAACCGTGCCGGCCGTTCGATGCCGCGCGTCGCGGTATCTCCATTGGCGAGGCAGCCGGCTTCGCGCTGCTGGAACGCGCCACCGCTCAGCCAGCATGCAGCCTGAGATTGCTCGGCTGCGGCGAATCCAGCGATGCCCACCACATGTCTACGCCAGATCCGGATGGCGCCGGCGCGGAGCTGGCCTTGCGGCAGGTGCTGGACCGCGCCAGCATCGGGGCGACGGATGTGGACTACATCAACCTGCACGGCACAGCAAGCCAGAAAAACGATGCGATGGAAGCCGCGCTCGTGGCGCGCCTGTTCCCGCCCAGCACCCGCGTCAGCTCCACCAAAGGGCTGACCGGCCATACCCTGGGGGCGGCAGGAATTGTTGAAGCGGTGATTACGCTGCTGGCTTTGCGTGAAGGCTTCGTACCCGGTAACGCTGGTGTCGTCGCGGCCGATCCTGTGTGCACGCCGCACTTTGCCTGGCGCAACGAAATGCGGCCGTTGCGGGTAGCGCTGAGTCATTCGTTCGGTTTCGGCGGCAGCAACGCATGCCTGGCTTTCGCCCGTGCGGATACCTTCGCATGACCGTCTTGCATGTCCAGGTGGAAGGCATCGGGCTCTGGTCGCCACAGTTGGCGGATTTCGACGCACTGCGTCGCCTGCTTTCCAATGGAAGCCTGGCGGATATCGAAGCACACCCCGGCGCGGCGGCGCTATCGCCCAATGAGCGCAGGCGTGCTCCCGAAGGTACCTTGGTGGCCATCGAGGTGGCTGCGCAAGCGGTCACCATGAGCCGTCATCGCGCCGATCATCTTGCCTGCGTATTCGCCTCTGCCTATGGTGATCAGACCAATACCGACTACATGTGTCGCGTGCTTGCGCGTGTCCCCACCGAACTTTCACCCACCCGCTTCCACAATTCCGTCCACAACGCATCGGCCGGCTATTGGACCATTGCCACCGGTTGTCGGGCGCCTTCCAGTGCGGTGTGTGCCGGACACGCGAGTTTCGGGGCGGGTTTGCTGGAAGCGGCTACGCAAGTATGCGCCGACCACCGTGCGATATTGCTGGTATGCAGCGACACGGCCGGGGTCGGGCCGCTCGGCGAGTTGACCGAATGCCGGCTCGCTTTTGGCTGCGCATTGGTACTGACGCCCGTCGGCGGTGAATCGGACACACGGCTGAGTATTGCTGCTGTCGAAGACGCACCCCGCCATGAGCCACTGCCGGACCCGTGTTCGGCATGGATGCGGGAGAACCCTTCCGCGGCCTGCTTGCCGCTGCTGGCCATGCTGGCCAAGGAAGATGGCGCGTGCGTACTGGCGGCATCGGAACGCCTTGGATTATATGTACAGAGGGAGGTAACGGTGTGAGCGATGCATTGCGTTGGTGTGTGCTGATTCCCTGTCTCAATGAAGAGAAAGCGATCGGCCCGGTCGTGAAATCGGCACTGCGGCTGGGCGCGCCGGTAATCGTCATTGACGATGGCTCCAGCGATCGCACCGTGGAAATCGTCAGCGCGCTTCCGGTTACCTTGCTGCGTCACACCCGGCGACAAGGTAAGGGCGAGGCGTTGCGCACAGGCTTTCGCGAGGCCTTGCGACAGGGATTCGGTGCCGTAGTCACCATGGACGGCGACGGCCAACACCTGGCCGAGGATATTCCGCGCCTGGTCGATGTCGGCAAGCGCTTCCCCGACCACATCGTTATCGGCGCACGCCTGCTGCACCGTGAGCAACAGCCGAAAGGGCGACGGCGCGCCAACGCATTGGCCGACTGGGGGATTTCCTGGGCATGCGCACAACCGATTGCCGACACCCAGAGCGGGCAGCGCTGGTATCCGCGCAGCGCGCTCGACCTGGTGGAACTGGATGCTCAGAACTTTGTGTTCGAAGCGGCGGTATTGATCGCCGCCTCACGCGAAAAAGGCCTGGGCATCGTTTCGGTACCGATCGCCTCCCGCTATGAAGGCTCGTTCCGGCTGAGCCATTTCAGCCCAATTCGGGATGTCTTGCGTATCTCTATGTATACGGCCGGACGCATCTTCCATTACGGCCGGGTCCGAGCCAGTTACAGCCGTTCGCGGGCGCAGCCGCTGGTCGTGGATGATCTAGTCCCGTCAAGCGGCATAGCGCATCAGCTATCGGCGTAAATCACTACGACACGGCCGGATGCGAGTGGCCGCTGACGCTGTTCGATCTTGAATGTGTACTGTGCGCCACGCTCGTCGGCCATGAGGCGCGTTGCCTGGATGTCCAGACGTCCAAGCGAAAGGTCGACATATTCCACGGCAAGCTCCACCTCGCGCAGGCTCGCCAGGCGGCCCGCGCGTATGCTGGCTTCGTCACCTTGCGCGGCCGCAAGCAACGCGCCATGGACAGCAACAGCCTGCGCACCGTATTCGGCCAGATGTATGGCATGCAACCCGACCGTGCTTCGCAAAGGATGCCCATGCAGTGCATGCCGTTCACCGATGGCGTGAATCGATCCGGCATCCCAGTCCAGCACGGCATCCAGCAATGCCATGTCCCGGGCATGCGGAATCCGATCTGCCCATGCAGTTGCCGTCAACGCGCTCACGTTTCCTGCACGGCGCGGCTACGGGCCAAAGTCACCGCCCTGGCACTGCTGTCTTGTTGCCAGAAGTCGTAGAAGTTGAACCAGTTATAGGGCTCAAGGCGAGCATAGTGCTCCAGGCGCTGCGCGTACCGGATCAGGATATCGTCGAGCGCCTGATTGCGGGCATCACGTGGAATCTCCACACGCTCCATGAAAGGCTCGAAGCTGAGCGTGTAGCGCCGACCGCCACGGTATAGACCAAAACAAAGCATCACCGGCACTTGCAACGTATTGGCCAGCAGCCAGGGCCCTACTGGAAATGGCGCGGGTTGGCCCAAGAAATCGACATGGCGCAGCATCTCGTGCGAGCGTCCGCGATCAGCCAGCAAGGCCACCATGCCGCCAGTGCGGCATGTCTCCGCCACCGCCAGGGTAATCGCTGCGCCACCCTGTGAAACGTCGATCACCGCCTTGCCCACTTCAGGCGCCAGGGACTCCAGCAGCTCGGTAATCGCCGGCGTCTTCTGTTTATCGAGCAGCACGCGCAATGGCACTTCCGGGCAACGGGCGCTAAGTGTTCGCAACACTTCGAAGCTACCCTGGTGCGAACCGACCAGCAGCACGCCGCGTCCTTGCGCGACATGCTGCTCAAGCAGCTCGACCCCGGTCACTTCGATGTCAAAGCCGCGTTCGCCATGTGCAAGCAAGTAGACGCGATCGACCATGGTGACCGCGAAACAATGCAGATGCCTGATCACTTGCCATGCGCTTGCGGGACGGCCGAACAGGCGACTCAGATAAGCACGGGATGCACGGCGTTCGACGCCGCGCCGTAAAAAATAATAAAGGCTGATCGGGTACATGCAGGCGCACATGAAACCTCGCCCACAACGCAGGGTTGCGCCAATCAATAGCCTTACCGAGAACCGGTCGCCGCCTTCGCGCTGATCCTGCCAGTGGGCGCTCATGCTGCGCCCTCGACGATGCCCCGCGCCAGCACACGATCTTCACGTTGCACCTGGAAACGGATGCGCCCAGCTCTTTCCTCCAGTTCCAATGCGGCTTCTTCATCGGGATACAACGGTGCGAGGAACTTAGCCTCCACGACACGTGCCAGACGCTGCCGGCGCCAATCGCGCAGCGCACTTGCGACCTGTTCGAGCAATACGACCCCCGGAACCAGCGGATGCCCGGGGAAATGCCCCGGCAGGCAAGGATGGTGCATGGATATGCTGAAGGTGACGCGATAATGGATGGCGCTTGGATTGGGTGAGTCCACGTCAAGACACCGCAGGGGATTCAGTACGGATGATGCCGTTCCGACCTGTCACAGGGCTTAACGCAAGATCAGACGGTTCGCTCTCGTTCGATGTGTTCGCAGAGCGCGCGCAAGCTGCTGAAAATGCGTTGGTTATCTGGATGGTCCGAACGTAGCTGCATTCCGTAGCGCTTGGACACCGCCAGGGCAATCTCCAGGGCGTCGATCGAATCCAGCCCAAGCTCGCCACCGAACAGCGGCGCCTGCGGATCAATCTGCGCCGGATCGACCGCTTCCAGGTTAAGCGCCTCCACGATCAGGACGGCCAGTTCGTATTCAGCGGCGGACTGCGTCGACATGCCTGCTTCGTAGCTCCGGATGCGTTGCCAGCCAGGGGCTGGGTCGGCCGGCCAGTGTAACATAGGGGCCTGCCAGGCCGGCTTCACAGGCCCCATCGCCATCTCAGCAAGGCCGGCAACACCATCTGGCCCGAGACCAGGAGAAACGAAGACGTGTATGTCGATACGCCGTTGAAAAGTACGACCCGGCGATTAGCGGGCGCGGCCTGATGGTTGCCCACGCAACCTGGCTTTGCAGCTAGCTGCGGTACTGTGCCCGTATTCCCTTGGCGGCCGCTTCGCGGTAACGCGAGATAAGTTGAAAACGCAATCAGGCTTTGAACATGGTTCAGGCAAGCGAAACCCTTCAAGTCCAGCACGACCTTCCACGTACTCCGCGCATCACCTATCGCATGGCCGAGCCGAGTTCGCTCCGCACCGAATCAGGCATGCTTGCCGCGCTCGGGTTCGGTGCAGGTACCGCCGATTGCGACGATCCGCGCTGGCTGCGCGTTGCGCTGGAGTGCTTCGACGCCCCCGCGCCATTGGAAGTCTGGCAAGTCGATGCGGATGTCGTTTACGGGCGTGACGAAGAGGTGCGCTGGTCCGCTGGCGGTGGTTGGCTATTCGCCGCGCTCGAATTGGACGAGCGTGATTTCGGCGGCATCGAGCAAACGGCTCGCCATGCCTACACGCAGCTACGACGGTTCATGAGCAAGCGCGGCGGGTGCTGCGTACTGCGCATCTGGAACTACATAGCCGATATCAATCATGGCGCCGGCGACGCCGAGCGCTACAAGAAGTTCTGCGATGGCCGGGCCGCTGGCGTCGGCGATTTCTTTGCCAATGGCTTCCCCGCAGCCACGGCCATCGGGCATCACGGACCCGCCCATCTCCTGCAGATCTATTTGCTCGCCGGCATCGATGCAGGCTGCGCCGTGGAAAACCCGCGCCAGGTCAGCGCCTGGCGCTACCCGCGCCAATATGGGCGCACATCACCCGGCTTCGCCCGCGCGATGCTGATGCCCGCACGCGACGCACTGGCCATCTCCGGCACCGCTGCCGTGGTCGGCCATGCGTCCGCGCACGAAGGGGATCTTGAAGCGCAACTGCATGAAACCCTGGCCAATCTCGAAGCCCTGCTCGCTAACGCCGACATGCCGGCCGGTTTCGATACGCATTCACCCTTGAAAGCTTACGTGCGCCGCACGATCGATGCATCTCGCGTGCGAGAGATCCTGCAGCAACGCTTGCCGGGTGTTCCCGTATTGCTTATGCACGGCGACGTGTGCCGCAGCGAACTGTTGGTGGAAATCGACGGCTGGCGTTTCGCCTAGGGATGCTCTGATCAATGCTACGCAGGCGGCATGATGTCCAGAAGGCTTGCAGAGTGTGTTGTGCGGCGCCGGGAAGACTGGCCGTCTTGCCAAGCCGCGCGGCGCACTCTGCGAGCCTTCTGGTCATCACCCCATCGCTTTAAATTCAACATGTTGGGGCCAGCTCTGTCTGTCCGCATCCCTTCCTCGCTCCTCAAAGCCGAGTGCATCCATGCACTCTCCCCGCGTGCGGTCCGTCGTTTCGACAGACGGCCAGTCTGCCTTCCTCGCTCCTCAAAGCCGGGTACATCCATGTACCCTCCCCGCGTGCGCCGACAACCTATGGTCTGCGAACAGACAGAGCTGGTGACGCCTACGTAGCATTGATCAGAGCATCCCTAGCGCCAGAGCGCTATTTCTTCTCTGGCCGCTTCCAACCCACAAGCAAGGTTTGGCGGCCGCGCGCGACACTCAGCTCCCCGGCCGGCGCATCCTTGGTAATCACTGACCCGGCGCCGATGGTGGCGTGCGCGCCAACCGTCACGGGAGCCACCAGCGCACTGTTGGAGCCAATGAAGGCGCCATCCTCGATCGTGGTGACGAATTTGTTGATGCCATCGTAGTTGCAGGTAATGGTACCCGCGCCAACGTTGACATCGCGGCCAATAATCGTGTCGCCGAGATAGCTCAGGTGATTGGCCTTGCTGCCTTGCCCTATCCGCGTTTTCTTGATTTCCACGAAGTTGCCGACGTGCACGCCTGCAGCCAGTTCGGTGCCGGGGCGCAGGCGTGCGAACGGGCCGATGATGCACGGACCATGTGTCGTCACACCTTCCAGGTCGCAATGGGCCTGCACGATGGTACCCGCCGCCAACTGCACATTTTTCAAGCGGCAATAGGGGCCGATGCGCACGCCCTCGCCAAGTCGCACATCGCCTTCCAGGATGACGTCGATATCGATCTCCACATCATGGTCGGTTTTTACCGTGCCCCGGACATCAAGCCGCCGCGGATCGGACAGCCGCACGCCTTCCAGTAGCAGCGCCTGCGCTGCACGCCGGCGATAGGCGTCTTCCAGTTCGGTCAGCTGCCATGGCGTGTTCGCACCCGCGGCTTCCATCGGATCGTCGCATTCGATGCACAGCGCAGGAGTGCTTTCCGCGCAGGCCATCTTGAAGATATCGGTGAGGTAATACTCGCCCTGTGCGTTATCGCGGTCCAATCCGGCGATCCAGCGCTTGAGCGAGGCCGCTTCGGCGGCGACGATGCCGGTGTTGATCAGGTTGATGGCGCGTTGGGTTTCATCGGCATCCTTTTCCTCGACCACCGCGCGCACCGAACCGTTTCCATCGCGCAGCACGCGGCCATAGCCATGCGGCTGGGCAACGCGGGTAGCCAGCATGACCAGCGCATGTTCCGCTTGTACCAGGCGATCCAGCGTCTGCGCGCGAGTCAGCGGTACGTCGCCATAAAGCACCAATACGCGCGCCTCATCCGGAATATTGCGCAACGCCTGTCCTACTGCATGGCCCGTACCCAGCTG
The DNA here is from genome assembly GCF_044904675.1 of Dyella jejuensis. Lineage (NCBI taxonomy): Bacteria > Pseudomonadati > Pseudomonadota > Gammaproteobacteria > Lysobacterales > Rhodanobacteraceae > Dyella > Dyella jejuensis. The sequence goes on from NZ_JADIKJ010000024.1 coordinate 37,523, forward strand.
TTCAGCCTGCAGGACCCAGCGCAAATCCGGCTGTTCGTCGAACGCCGCCAGCACTTGATCGCCATGAAAGCCGTACACCACATGGATCGCCTCCGGCTGCAGCGCCCTTGCCGTGGCCACGACGTGCCCCAGCAGAGTTTGGCCGGCCAGGGGCATCAACACCTTGGCCTTTTTCGATTTCATGCGCTTGCCTTCGCCAGCGGCAAGAATGATCACGTGCAGGGGTAATTGACTCATAACAAACCACGTTGCTCGGTGAAGGGACAAGGATAACCTGCTCACCCGGCTCCACTTTAGGGTAAAGATGCTTTCTTACGCGGGGCACGGCCCATCGGGCGGCAGATACTTGTGAGGCAGAGGCGATGAAAGCCACGTGCAGGATCGGCGCCGTCCCGGCGACGACACAAAAAAACGCCGGCGCAAGGCCGGCGTTCTCTATCGTTCAAGCCTTATACGATCAATGCTTGAGGTTCTTGCGCAGGCGTTCCAGCGCCTGCAACTGGGCCAAGGCCTGGGCGAGCTTGGCCTGCGCCTCGGATACCTCCACGGCATCGGTACGGTTGGCAAGGGCTTCCTCAGCCTCCTGCTTGGCGCGCCTGGCGGCAGCCTCGTCCAGATCTGCCGCGCGCGCGGCGGTGTCGGCGAGAATGGTAACCACCTGCGGCTGTACTTCAAGGATGCCGCCCGAGACGTAGAACTGCTGGCGCTCGCCACCTTCCAGTACCACGTCGATGTGGCCGGGCTTGAGGCGGGTAATCAATGGCGCATGGCGAGGCGTGATGCCCAGTTCGCCCAGCTCGCCGGTGGCAACTACCATCACCGCGTCGCCGTGAAAGATTTCGGCCTCGGCACTGACGATGTCGCAACGGATGGTGCTCATAGTTTTCTCGCTTCGCTCGACGGAAATGGAGAACAAGGAGCGGGAAATGGCAAAGCCTGATTCAAGGCGCTTTGACTGTCCCGCTCCCGGTGCTGCATTCCGCGGTCTGTTTAGGAAATCACAAGGCTCGCACTAAGCGCGTGCGCTCAAGCCGCCTTCTTGGCGCCCATTTCCTCGGACTTCTTGATGGCTTCGTCGATGCCGCCAACCATGTAAAACGCCTGCTCCGGGATATGGTCGGCGTCACCGTCCACGATCATCTTGAAGCCGCGGATGGTCTCCTTGAGCGGCACGTACTTGCCCGGCGCGCCGGTGAACACTTCGGCCACGTGGAACGGCTGCGAGAAGAAGCGCTCGCACTTGCGTGCGCGATACACCACCTGCTTGTCTTCCTCGGACAACTCGTCCATGCCGAGGATCGCGATGATGTCTTTCAGTTCCTTATAACGCTGCAGCATGCCCTGCACACGGCGGGCCACATCGTAATGCTCGGCGCCCACCACGTTCGGATCCAGCTGGCGGCTGGTGGAATCCAGCGGGTCCACGGCCGGGTAGATGCCCAGCGACGCGATGTTGCGCGACAGCGTCACGGTGGAATCCAAGTGCGCGAAGGTGGTCGCCGGCGATGGATCGGTCAGGTCATCCGCAGGCACGTAAACGGCCTGGATCGAGGTGATCGAACCGGTCTTGGTCGAGGTGATGCGCTCCTGCAGCACGCCCATCTCCTCGGCCAGCGTCGGCTGGTAACCCACCGCGGACGGCATGCGGCCGAGCAGAGCGGACACTTCGGTACCGGCCAGCGTGTAGCGATAGATATTGTCGACGAAGAACAATACGTCGCGGCCCTTGCCGTGCTCGTCCTTCTCGTCGCGGAAGTACTCGGCCATGGTCAGGCCGGTCAACGCTACGCGCAGGCGATTGCCCGGCGGCTCGTTCATCTGGCCATACACCATCGCCACTTTCGATTCCGGCAAGTTGTCCAGCTTCACGACGCCAGCATCCTGCATTTCATGATAGAAGTCGTTGCCTTCGCGGGTACGTTCGCCCACGCCGGCAAACACCGACAGACCCGAGTGCTGGGTGGCGATGTTGTTGATCAGCTCGAGCATGTTCACGGTCTTGCCCACGCCGGCGCCGCCGAACAGGCCAACCTTGCCGCCCTTGGCGAACGGGCAGATCAGGTCGATCACCTTGATGCCGGTTTCCAGCAACTCGTTGGCTATTGCCTGATCGTCATAGGATGGCGCCTCGCGGTGGATGACCCAGCGATCTTCGGCATTGATCGGGCCGACCTCGTCGATCGGATTGCCGAGTACGTCCATGATGCGACCGAGCGTCGCCTTGCCGACCGGCACCTTGATGCCTTCGCCGGTGTTGCGCGCGACCAGACCGCGCTTCAGGCCATCGGTAGAGCCGAGGGCGATCGTGCGTACCACGCCGTCGCCGAGTACCTGCTGGACTTCCAGCGTGATCTCGGTGCCGTCGATCTTCAGCGCGTCATACACCTGCGGCACCTGATCGCGTGCGAACTCGACGTCGATGACCGCGCCGATGATCTGTACAACTTTGCCCTGGCTCATGGATGTGCTCCGGATGGATCTTTAAGTATTTGTTTCGTCGTCAAAGCGCCGCCTGGCGTCGCTCTTCATTTGAAGGTGCTGCCATGGACGGCAACTTTCCTACTACTTCTGCGTCACGGATGGCCGGCTTCTGCGCTTCGCGGCCAACCGTGAGCGCCCTTATACCGCTGCGGCGCCACCTACGATTTCCGAGATTTCCTGGGTAATCGCCGCCTGGCGCGCCTTGTTGTAGCTCAACGTCAATTCGGCGATCACCTTGGTGGCATTGTCGGACGCCGCCTTCATCGCCACCATGCGTGCGGCATGTTCGCTGGCGAGGTTTTCCAGCACAGCCTGATATACCACTGACTCGATATAGCGGCCGAGCACGTGCTCGAGCACGGCGGCGGCATCGGGTTCGTAGATGTAATCCCAATCGTGCGGTTGTTCCAGCGCGACACCCGCCACATGCTGCGCTTCCAGCTCGGCAGCCACCGCCGGCAGCGGCAACAGCGCGTCGACGGACGGCTTTTGCGTCATCGTGTTGACGAAGTCGTTGTAGGCCAGGAATACGCGATCCAGCTTGCCTTCCGTGTAGGCATCCAGCACTACCTTGATCACGCCGATCAATTGTTCCAGCTTCGGACGCTCGCCCAGATGGGTAGCGCTGCCGATAAGGTTCACGCCCTTGATGCGGCGGAAAAACTGCACCGCTTTCTGGCCGATCGCCACCACATCCACCTGCACTCCCTTCTCCTGCCACTCGCGGATCGCGGGCAGCAGACGGCGGAACAGGTTGGAATTAAGGCCGCCGCAAAGGCCACGGTCGGTGGTCACCACGACATACGACACGCGAGCGACATCGGTGCGCTCGATCAGGAACGGATGGCTGAATTCGGTGTTGGTGGCCTGGGCAACGTGCGCGATCACCTTGCGCATCGCGCGCGCATAGGGGCGCGAGGCCTTCATCAGATCCTGCGCCTTGCGGATCTTGGAGGCCGAGACCATTTCGAGCGCGCGCGTCACTTTGCGCATGTTCTGCGTGCTCTTGATCTTGGTTTTGATTTCGCGTCCGCTTGCCATGTATTCGCTCGCTATGCTCGCTCGTGTGAATCGAGAATCGGGGTGGAGCGAATCGGCCGCGTGGCCGATCCAGCCTTTTCCCGATTCACCATCCCCGACCTACTTACCAACTGCCCGTTTTCTTGAACTCGTCGAGGCCGGACTTGAAGGTGGCCTCGATATCGTTGTTCCAGTCACCGGTGGCAACGATCTTCTTCATCAGTTCGCCATGGTTCTGGTGGAAAAACGCATGCATGCCCTTTTCGAACGCGAGCACCTTGTTCACCGGCAGGTCGTCCAGGTAGCCCTTTTCAGCGGCGTACACGGACAGGGCCAGTTCGGCGATGGACAGCGGTGCGTACTGCTTCTGCTTCATCAGCTCGGTAACGCGCTGACCACGGTCAAGCTGGGCACGGGTCGCCGGATCGAGGTCGGAGGCGAACTGCGCGAACGCCGCCAGTTCACGGAACTGCGCCAGGGCCAGCTTCACGCCGCCGGACAGCTTCTTCACGATCTTGGTCTGCGCCGAACCGCCGACGCGCGATACCGAGATACCCGCATTCACGGCCGGGCGAATGCCGGCGTTGAACAGGTCGGTCTCCAGGAAGATCTGGCCGTCGGTAATGGAGATCACATTGGTAGGCACGAACGCGGACACGTCGCCGGCCTGTGTCTCGATGATCGGCAGCGCGGTCAGCGAACCGGTCTTGCCCTTCACTTCGCCATTGGTGAACTTCTCGACATATTCCTCGGACACGCGCGCGGCACGCTCGAGCAGGCGCGAATGCAGGTAGAACACGTCGCCCGGATAAGCTTCGCGACCTGGCGGACGCTTCAGCAGCAGCGAGATCTGGCGGTAGGCCACGGCCTGCTTGGACAGGTCGTCATAGATGATCAGCGCGTCTTCGCCGCGATCGCGGAAATATTCGCCCATCGCGCAACCCGAATACGGCGCGATGTATTGCAACGCAGCCGACTCGGAAGCCGAAGCGACCACCACGATGGTGTTGGCCAGCGCGCCGTTCTCTTCCAGCTTGCGCACCACGTTGGCGATCGACGAGCGCTTCTGGCCGATGGCGACGTAGATGCACTTAATGCCGGAGTCTTTCTGGTTGATGATCGCGTCGATGGCCAGCGCGGTCTTGCCGGTCTGGCGGTCGCCAATGATCAGCTCGCGCTGGCCGCGGCCGATCGGGATCATCGAGTCGACTGACTTGTAACCAGTCTGCACCGGCTGGTCGACCGATTTGCGCCAGACTACGCCTGGCGCGACCTTTTCAATCGGCGAGCTGAGCTTGGCATTGAGCGGACCCTTGCCGTCGATCGGGTTGCCGAGCGAATCCACCACGCGGCCAAGCAATTCAGGGCCCACCGGCACTTCGAGGATGCGGCCGGTGGTCTTGGCGGTGTCGCCTTCGCGCAGATGCTGGTATTCACCCAGCACCACGGCGCCGACCGAGTCGCGCTCAAGGTTCAACGCCAGCGCAAAGGCGTTGCCCGGCAACTCGATCATTTCGCCCTGCATCACGTCGGCCAGGCCGTGGATGCGCACGATGCCGTCGGACACGCTGATGATCGTGCCCTCATTGCGGGCCTCCGCGCCGAGCTTGAACTGCTCGATACGGTTCTTGATCAGTTCGCTGATCTCGGACGGGTTCAGGGTGGTGCTGGACATGGTCGTAATCCTGAAATTTGGAAAACTAATTCGTAAGAGCCGAGGCCAGCCGCTCCAGGCGACCGCGGGCGGAGCCATCGATCACTTCGCTGCCGGTATCGATCACCACACCGCCAAGCAGCGATGGATCGACCTGGGTTTCCAGTTCGATCTCGCGCTTGAAGCGACGCTTGAGCGAGGCCTTCAACTGCTCGGCCTGCGCGGAATCCAGAGCCATCGCGCTGGTGACTTTCACCAGCAGCTGCGACTCGGAATCGCGTTTATAGGTTTCATATAGCGCGCCCACTTCCGGCAGCAAAGCCATGCGACGCTTCTCGGCCAGCTCCGCGAGGAACTTCCCGAATGCGCCATCGGCCTGGATGCCTTCCGGGAGATGCAGTGCCACCAATTGCTCAGGCCGCACGCGCGGATCGGTGCTGAGCGCCGCCACGCGCGGATCCTTCGCCACTTCCGCGGCGAAGGCCAGCGCCTGCGACCAGGCGGTGAGAGCGCGGTCCGCCTGCGCCAGCTCAAAAGCGGCGCGGGCATAGGGGCGAGCGAGCGTAATTGCCTGGGCTGCCATCGATCAGATCTCTGCGGCGAGCTGATCGAGCAGCGCACGATGCGCCGCCGGGTCGATCTCGCGCTGCACGATCTTCGATGCGCCTTGCACGGCAAGTGCGCCGACACGTTCACGCAGTTCTTCGCGCGCACGCTGGGCCATCGAGGCGATATCGTCCTGTGCCGACGCCTTCTGGCGATTGATCTCGGCCACGGCATCGGCGCGGGCCTTCTCCAGGATCTGGTTGGCCTGCTGCTGTGCGCGATCGATGATTTCGTTAGCCTGCTGGCGCGCCTGCCTGATTTCGGCCGCGACTTTATTGTCGGCGTCCTTCAGTTCGGCATGCGCGCGTTCGGCGGCGTTGAGGCCTTCGGCGATCTTGATCTGACGTTCTTCGATGGCCTTGTTGAGATGCGGCCAGACGAAGCGCGCACAGAACAGGATCAAGATGGCGAACGAGATCATTTCGCCGATCAAGGTGGCGTTGAATTCCATCGCTGCGTTACCTGTACTTGCGTAGTGTTACGGGTATGGGCGCCGAAGCATCCCTGCGAGGCTGCGGTGCCGCTTTCACGGCGACACCGCAGGCCAAGGCTTAGTGGCCGGCAGCGGCGCTAATCACGTTGCCGAGCAGCGGGTTTGCCACCGCGAAGTACATCGCCAGCGCAACGCCGATCAGGAACGCCGCGTCGATCAGGCCGGCCAGCAGGAACATGCGGCCCTGCAGCAGCGGGACCAGCTCCGGCTGACGGGCAGCGGCTTCGAGGAACTTCGAGCCCATGATGCCGATACCGATACAAGCGCCCAGTGCGCCGAAACCGATGATCAGGCCGAGCGCGATAGCAGTGAAGCCCTGGACTTGAGCAATGTGAGCAACTAGTTCCACGATAATCTCCTCAAGAAAAATAAAAGCAGTTGTTCTGATAAAAGCTGTGCGAATCAGTGGTGATCATGAGCCATCGAGATATACACGACGGTGAGCACCATGAAAATGAAGGCCTGGATGGTGATGATCAGGATATGGAAGATGCCCCACACCGCATAACCAATGATGCCCATGCCGTACAAGATCCAGCTGCCGGCACTGAACAGACCCGCGATCAGCAGGAACACCAGCTCGCCAGCGTACATGTTGCCGAACAGTCGCATCGCCAGGCTGACCGGCTTGGAGGCAAGCTCTACCAGGTTCAGAGCGAAGTTGAAGGGAAAGAACCACTTGCCAAACGGCGCGGTGAACAGCTCATGCATGTAGCCGCTGAAGCCCTTGGCCTTGAAGCTGTAGAAAATCACCAATAGCAACACCGTGATGGACATGGCGAACGTCATATTGACGTCAGCCGTGGGCACGGGACGGAAGTGACCAATACCAAACTTCGCGGTGATCAACGGCAGCAAGTCGACCGGCAGCAGGTCCATGGCGTTCATCAGGAACACCCAGACAAATACCGTCAGCGCCAGCGGACCCAGAAAACGGCGATCACCATGGAACACGTCCTTGACCTGACCATCGACGAACTCGAGCACGATCTCCAGGAATGCCTGCCCCTTGCCCGGCACGCCCGCCGTGGCCTTGCGCGCCTTCAGCCAGAACCACAGGCAGAACAGTACGCCAAGCGCCAGCGAGACGGTGATGGAGTCGATATGCACGGACCAGAAACCACCCTCACTGACATGCGGGGGCTTCAGATGCTCCAAATGGTGCCGGATATATTCGGTAAGACCGCCCTGCGGCTCGCTTGCCATCTCTTAACCCTTGAACCTGAATGCCAGCAGATTAACCGCGTAAGCAGCCACCAGCCCCGTAATAGCGGCTAGCGGCGGCAATTTGTATTGAACCATGATCGCGATCATCCCCCCGATGATCACCATCCATTTCAGGATCATGCCCGTCAGCAAGCGGCCTAGCGCCATGCCGGCACCGCTTGGCTGACCGAACACTCTCGCCGACATCAGCGCGGTACCCAACGCCACTATCGTTGCTCCCGCCGCCGCCGCTATCGCTTCGCGACGTCCCAGCATCGCAAAAACGAGGCCCACGATAAGCGCCGCAAATAGCTGCCATAGCAGCAATTGCAGCGCGAGACGTCGACCGGAGGCAAGACTGTTGAGCACGTGAGGTTCCCGCGGTTTTCGCACCAGGCATTCACCACGCCACGGGTCACGATCCAATCCTGAAAAGTATATCAGCGTGACTTTTGGCCCAGCAAGCCAAGCCACCTGCGACAAGCCGCCTCACATCCGGGCATTCCAAAGAAAAAGGCCGGACACCAGGGTCCGGCCTAAGGCATATCGCAAGGGGAGTCGCGATATACGGGAAGGTATTACTTGGCCGCAGCGGCCGCCTTGATGGCAGCAACCGGTGCAGCCACGGCTTCGTTGGCGGCTTTCTGCTGCTCTTGCAGGAGCGCATTGAGGGATTCGGCGGTCTTCTGCGCCACGGCGGCCACTTCCTTGGTCACGGAAACGGCGTGTTCGGCCTGCTCGCGGCTGAGCGAGGTGCCCTTCTCCCACAAGCCGCGCAGCGCGTCGGCGTCACGCACTTCGGTAGCTTGGGCGATGAATTCGGCGGTGGCCTTGGCCTGCTTTTCCAGCGCAGCCAGCTGCAGTTCGGCAACTTGCTCCAGACCCCTGATGGTCAGGGCATGCGCCTTGAATGCGTTGTCGGACAACTGTTTGGCGTAGGCAAAAATCTGTGTGTTCAGCTGCTGGGTCATGGCTTCGCCCTCGAGGGGAAATCGGAGAGTGAGCAAAGCCTAGCAAAGGCTTTTGTGCAGTGCAATATCTTTTTTGTTAAGCAAGCACCCTGTCACAAAATCTTCATTAAGGGCAAAGGCTTGGTGACAAATAATGATTTTTTGCGCCGCATCAAAAACTCGCCCGACTACAGCTGGCGCCCGAGGTACAGGTCTCGTGCACGGTTACCTTGTCCAGGCCAGGCAAGGTCGGTTCCAGGCGCTGCCAGATCCAGCGCGCCAACATTTCACTGGTCGGGTTCTCCAGCCCCTCGATGTCATTCAGATAGTGGTGATCGAGCTGCTCATACAACGGGGCAAAGGCGGCCTTCACATCGGCGAAGTCCATCACCCAGCCAAGTTGCGGATCGGGCTCGCCAAGCACATGGATTTCGACGCGGAAAGAGTGCCCGTGGAGCCGCGCGCATTTATGTCCGGCGGGCACATTGGGCAGGCGATGCGCCGCCTCGATCTGGAAAATCTTGAAGATATGCATGCGGTTATTCTACCCCGCCCGCATCGCCACGCCTTACCGGCGGTGCGCAACTACAACGGATGCGGCGCGGCGCTCCCGCCCTGATGGCGAGGTCGGCCAGCACATTCATGTAGTTGATATAGGCATCATAGGGCGAGTCGAACGGACTGAAATATTTGTGCACGTCGCCATCCGCCCAATGCTTGGTGGACATGTAATACACGTGATCGCTGGTGAGCAGGCGTCGCCAGTCTTCGACGAGCTGTGCGCCATCGGCACCGCGATAGGCGCGCACCGCCGGCTCCAACGCAAAAGCCGTTTGCAAGGCGGACTGTTGGATGCGATTGCCATCCCAGGCTGAGGTGTCGCGCTCGAGATCGGCCCAGGAAATCGGCTCGGGCAAGCTTAGACTTGCCGAAGCCTCCCCGCGACCGGCCAATGCCTGGGAAGCGGTGACGAACCGGAACGTGCGCGGATGGCGCAACACGCAGCCGGGCAAGGCGCGCATGAATTCGAAGATGCCAGTGCTGGCCCATTGATGCTCGCCGAACGTTTCGTAGTCCATGAACAGGCCAAGGAAGCCATGCTCCTGGTCATATGCATGCGATAACGCATGCAACCATTCCGTGTAGCGATCCGCCGTCAATGGCCATTCGGTCCAGTTCCGGTCGGAAAAGCGAAAGGCAATGTCATCGCTCAAGGGATAACTGCGCGGCAACGCCGCTAACGCGGGTGCGGCGGCGAAGTGACAGGGCCGCATCACGCTGCGCTGATGGAACAGGCGGTCCGCCCCTTCGATACACATGCCGCGAAAGCCGAGCGCCGCCACCTGGGCCGCCACGGCATCGCTGGCGATCAATTCCGTGTTCCGGAATACGCTCCCTGGCGTGCCCAGCAGTTGGGTGCAGACATGCCGGTGATGTGTGACCTGATCCGTGAACTCAGCCGGGTTATATAACGCCGCCAAGCTGTGATGCGAGGTTTCCGAAAGCAGCTCCACCGCGCCGGTCGCCAATAACCGGCGAAACGACAGCAGCACTTGCGGCGCGTAGGCGGCCATCTGCTCCAGCGCTGTCGCGGTGATCGAATAGCTGACGCGAAATCCGGGCTTGTACGCTTCGATCAGCTCCAGCATCAGCGCGTTCATCGGCAGGTAGCACTTCTGCGCCACGCGCCGAAGGATGTCGGCGTTGGCCTCATCATCGAAGTAGTCATGCCGCCGACCTGCTTCGCGATAGTGATAGGACCGCAGTCGCCAGGGTTGATGCACCTGGAAGTAAAAACAAATATCAAGCACCTGCAGCTCCTGCCACGGCACCGCCGTCGGCATAGCTTTCGATGATGCGCTGCGCAGAGTCCTCCCAGGAAAGCTGCTCGAGCTGCCGGCGTCCCTCTTCCACCAATTGCATTCCGAGCGGAGGAAGCCGCAGCACCGCCAGCATCTGGTCGGCGAGCTTGTCGTGATCCCAGAAATCCACCTGCAGGCTATGCCCCAGCACTTCGCGCACGCCGGATTGCCGCGATACGATCACCGGCGTCCCGGCGCGCAGCGCCTCGAGCGCGACGAGCCCGAAAGGTTCCGAAACGCTGGACATCACCAACAGGCTGGATTGTCCCAGCAGCTTATCCACGGCGGGCGGATCCAGGAAACCTCGGAACTCGACGCGATCGGCCATGCCCAGCTCATGCGCCAGCGCACGTAGCGTTTCGAGCATGTCACCGCTTCCGCACATCAGGAATCGCGCCTCGGCATTGTGCCGCGCAACGATCGCGGCGGCGCGCAGGAAGTGATCGGGGCCTTTCTGGAACGTCAGCCGGCCCAGGAACACCACCCACGGCCTGCGCACGCCAGGCGCCGCCAGCGGCAGGGGAATCGTCGCGATCGCCGCCTCATCGGGTGCGTTGTAAACCACGCTGATCTTTGGCGCCGGCACCGCATAGCGCTCAATCAGGATGCTGCGGGTGTAATCGCTGACTGCAAAAATATGCGTTGCACAGTCGAACGCATGCCGTTCGATCGCAGCGATCGCCTCGTTCGCTCCGTTGCCGCTGCGGTCGTACTCGGTGGAGTGCACGTGCAGGAACAGGGGAATGCAGTGCCTGTCCGCCGCCGCTATCGCGGCTGGAAAAGTCATCCAGTCATGCGCATGCACCAGGTCGGCACAAGCATGCGCTGCCATGCGCCCGACCTCGCCGGCAAAGCGCTCCACCTCGCATCCCAGCTGGCTTCCATAGATGGCTTCGTCGTGGCCCTCGCGGTCCGACGGCTGAAGTTCGACGCTGCGTATTGATCGATACGGCAGCAAGCGCGCCGAGCTACGCACCCATTCCGGATGGCCCGTTGCGCGCGTCGCATTATCCCCCGGTGCGCCCGTGTGCCGTTGCAGCCATTCGTGCACGCCCGTTACCTGCAAATTCGCGGCGTGCTGGCTCAGGCCAAAACCGGGCAATACGAACAATACCTCGATACCGCAAGCTGCCAAACCGCAAGCAATACCCTGGCTGGCTTTGCCAAGGCCGCCCACGTAGCGGGGCGGATATTCCCAGCCAAGCATCAATACACGAAGAGATCTACCGCCACTCAAACACGTCTCCTTGCCACGCACTGCATCGATCTGATTCGCCCGACGGAATGAACAAGCGCAGCGGCAGCGACGCGCCTCATGGGCATTCTTCGCCTGCAATCAGCGCAGCGCTGCCATCGCGGTCAATCGGCGGGTTCGCACACCGAGCTCGAGCTCTTCGCGTACAAGGTATGCCATGCCGACATCTGTCTATCGTGAATCGGCGTCATGCCGTGGCCTGACGATGCTTGAGGATCGGCTTCAGCCATATCCGCCAGTCATGTCCTTCCCAGCCGCGCCCATCGGCAAAATGCCGGGTGAAATCCAGCGCATGCAGGGCGCCGAGTTGCTTGGCGTCAATCCGCACACCGTGCAAGCCAAAGCCAAGCGGTTCGCTGTCAAGGTCGACCGGTTTCTGCCATCCATCGATCCCCACGCGCAGTTGGAAGGGCCGCTCCCCTTCGATCAGCAAGGGCATACCCCGGTCGACAACCTCGCACGGCGCCTGTTCGCGCCAATGCGCCTGCGCCGGCGTCGATGAAGTGCGATAACGCGCCGCCACCGCCGGCAACCGTTCGACCGGTTCGCCGCTGGTGATGGTCGCTACCAGCTTGATCAACTCGGCGTGGGCCCAGACCAACGGCATCGCACTGCCCGTCGGCCGCCCCGGAAAAAGATGACGCGCCTCGATTGGCTCGCTATCCCATACCTGTTCGGGAATCATGCCGCCCTGGCTGGCCGAAGCCAGCATGGCGTCGAGATAAGGCTGCGGGTCTTCACCGGCGAGCACTGCGTAATGGCCGCGTTCGCCACTCAACAAGGGCCATGCACGTCCCACGCCGGTACCATCGAACGCACGCCCATCTTCATGCTCGCCATAACCATCTTCGTTGTAACGGCGGTAATACGGTCCTTGCGGCGTATCGAAACGCAGCAACGCATCGATCAACTTCGTGGTATCGGCCATGCGTGGATCATTCGCCTGGCGCAGCCCAAGCCGAACCAGGTAAAGATATTCGAGCCCCAGCAGGTCGCGCGCCGGAAGCTCCTCCGTACCGCGATTGCGCAAGGCTACATGGCTGCGCTGGGCCGTTTGGCCGGGCGGCGCGATGCGCACGTAGTGGCCATGCACGCCGTGCTGGTGATCCAGCGCCGTGCCGCGCACATAGACCCATGCCTCGATGCGCGCATTCCAATCATCGGCTAGCGACAGCGCGTAATCGCAATCACTGCCTTCCAGGAATCCGCCGGTGACTCCCGCCACCAGCGCGGCAATCGACACGCCCACGCTGAAGGGATTGATGCCCGCGTTTTCTTCCCAGCGATCCTGCGGACTGAACGGTCCGGTGCGCGCCACGAACTGCAAGGCTCTGCGCACCATGCTGGTGGCCTGCGGCTGCAAGCCGTCCAGGCAGCCGCTATCGGCCAGTTTCGCCGCCAGCAGTACTGGCAAGGCCGCTTCGTCGAGCTGCACGCCGGTCCAGTACGGCCGTCCATCGCAATAGAAATTCTGCGCCCAATGACCATCCGGATGCTGGGTCGCGATGAGATAGGCCAGCATGTTGCGCGCGGCCTGCGCATGGCCGCTGGCCAGCAGGGCGAGCCCCGCTTCCACGGCATCGCGCGACCACACCAGGTGATAGCCGCCCGGATCATCCCGGGTGTCACCCCACGGCACGCTCAAGCTGGCGACCAGGGCGCCGGGAAAAGCGCGATCGACGTGCGCCTTCAGCACCATGGCAGCGCGCCGTACCGCATCGCGTTGCGCATCTGTCGCGCCGGGCGGGTCCAGTTCGCCGGTCCAGCGCTGCCAGCCGTCGATGAAACGCTCACGGATGATTTCCCATCCGCTCGCCAACGATGACAGCGCGAGCGTCTGCGCGCCTTCTGCCGTGTTGGCGAATGCCAGCGCAAGCTCGCCCTCGCCTGAGGCCAGTTCTCCCATCAGGGCAACGTTGCCGTTGGGGGCGACGCTATAGTCCCAATACATGGCACCGTGCTGGTGGAAGTCCTGCCAGCCGTCCGACACCCCGACGTAACCGGCACTGCCGCGAGCAAAGCCATGGCTGGCAGCGAGCATCAGCGCGCTCGAACCTTTCATCGCCGCCAAGCCATGCGGCAAGACCTGCGCGTTATTGCCGTATCCGGAACCTTCCAGATGCGGCGCCAGCAAGGTGTACAACTTCAGGTCTTCGCCATGCAGGCGGTAGCGGATCAGCACGACATCGCGCGACGGATCGGCCAGGCATTCCAGCTCCAGCATGTAGCGCGCATGCCGGTGCGTGATGCGCACCAGCGGAATGTCCGGTTCGAGCGTGGATATTTCGTAGCAGTTCTCGCGCTTCACCTCGGACCAGAAACCATCGCCGGCGACAATGAAACCCAGGTCGCGGATTTGCGGCAAGCTGCAGGAAGGCCAGAACACCTCATTGAGGATGCCGTAGCCAATGGTGTACCAGACCCGGCCTGCCCCAAGCGCGGTACCGACAATATCCTTGGCACTGCTCGCCCACGTCGGCGAAAGGCCCGGCCAACCCGGCGCATTCATGTCTCGTCCTCACCGTTGAGCCTGATCGATCGCCAATGATGTTCGGGATCGAGCAAACGGGCTTGTGTCTCCGGACCTTCCGAGCCGGAAGCATAGAAATCCGGCGCGCCCTTTTCCCATGCCTTCAATACCGGTGCCAGCACTTTCCAGGCCCATTCCACTTCGTCGAAGCGCAGGAAGTGCGAGCGATCGCCACCCATGGCATCCATCAGCAACTGTTCGTAAGCCGAAAACTCGCGATCGTCCGGACCGGCATACATGGCGGTCAGGATGGAAGGACGCCCGGCAAGCTTCAGGCCCGGCTGCTTGGCGGTGACCAGCAAATCCATGCGCTCCACCGGGCGGATGCGGAAAATCATCCAGTTGTTGCCCGCGTGCACGGCATGGGGCACCGGCCCGGGCACCTGCCGGAACTGCACGGCGATTTCCGAGTAGTTGCTGGCCAGGCGCTTGCCGCTGCGCAAATAAAACGGCACGCCACGCCAACGCCAGTTATCCACTTCCAGCCGCAGGGCGGCAAAAGTTTCGGTGTCGGAGCTGCGCTTGATTCCCGGTTCGCTGCGGTAGCCGACCAGCTTCTTGCGCCCGAGCTTGCCCGCGCGATATTGCCCGCGCACCGCATGCGCGTTGACCGTCTTGGCGGTGATGGGTACCACCGAACGCAACACTTCGACTTTGTGATCGCGCAGTACTTCCGCATCCCAGCTCGACGGCGGCTCCATCGCCGCCAGACTGAACAACTGCATCAAATGGTTCTGCAGCATGTCGCGCAACGCGCCGGCCTTGTCGTAGTACGCAGCGCGTTGCTCGACACCCAGCGTTTCGGCGTAAGTGATTTGCACCTGCGAGATATGCTGCGCGTTCCAGATCGGTTCGAGGAAGCGATTGGCAAAGCGGAACACCATCAGGTTCTGCGTGGTTTCCTTGCCAAGGAAATGATCGATGCGCAAGATCTGTTCTTCTTCCCAATGCGCATGCATCTGCTCGCGCAGCAGCTGGGCCGAAGCCAGGTCGGTTCCGAACGGCTTTTCCACCACCAGTCGCCGCCAGCCGCCGTGCGGACTCTTGGCGAATCCCGCCTCGCCCAGGGCGGTGGCCGCGACGCCAAACAACGGCGGCGGCAAGGCCAGGTAAAACAGCGTCGAAGGACTCAATTTGTCCTTCAAGGCGGCCAACTGGTCCGCTTGCAATTCGCCGCCGACATAATCGAGTTGACGGCGAAAGCGGCTCCAATGCGCGGGTTTGAAATCCTCCGCGAAGGATTGCAACGCCTTGTGGATGTGCCGCTGGAAATAGTCGCGGCTCCACGGCTCCTTGGCGTAGCCGACAATGCGCAAATCCGATGTCAACCCCAATGCATGCAGGCGATACAGCGCCGGCATCAGCAAGCGTTGGGTGAGGTCGCCGCTTGCACCGAGAATCACCAGCGTGGTGGCGGTCATGGCTCAATCCTTGTTGCCGGCTTTGATTTCGTTGTGGCCGCCGAATGCGTGGCGCATCGCGGACATCACCTTGTTGGCATAAAGCTCGTTGCCTTGCGACGTGAAACGCCCGAATAGCGCCGCGGTGAGCACCGGTACCGGCACGCCCTCGTCGATGGCGGCTTGCGCAGTCCAGCGGCCTTCGCCGGAATCGGAAACGCGGCCGGTGTAATCCTTGAGCGAGGGATCGCGCGCCATCTCGATGGCGGTCAGGTCGAGCAGCCACGAGCCGATCACGCTGCCACGCCGCCATAGCTCCACGACATCGCCGATCGGAAAGTCGTATTGATAAAGCTCAGGGCGTTCCAGCGGCGAGGTCTCGGCATCCGCGCTGCGCTGCTGCTTGCCGGCGTTGGCGCCCTTGAGCACATTGAGCCCTTCGGCATAGGCAGCCATCAAGCCATACTCGATGCCGTTATGCACCATCTTGACGAAATGTCCCGCGCCGTTCTGGCCGCAGTAGAGATAACCCTTCTCGGCCGGCGACGGATCGCCGCTGCGGGTTTCGCTGCGCGGCGCCGCTTCCACGCCGGGAGCCAGGGCGGCGAAAGCCGGCTCCAGTCGTTTGTAGGCCAGTTCCGGGCCACCGATCATCTGGCAATAGCCGCGCTCGCGTCCCCACACGCCGCCGCTGACGCCCACGTCCACATACATCACCTGATGCTTGCCCAGCGCTTCGGCGCGGCGCAGGTCTTCGACGTAATGCGAATTGCCGCCGTCGATCACTGTATCGCCCGTGCCGAGCAGCGGCGTCAATTGATCGAGCACCGCATCCACCACCGCGGTGGGCAGCATCAACCAGACGGCGCGCGGGGCATCCAGCTTGGCGACCAGATCCTGGATCGATTCGGCTGCGGTAGCGCCATGGCTGGCCGCCTCCTCCCGCGCTTGGACGTGGGTATCGAACACCACGCAATCGATGCCGGCATCCTGCATGCGGCGGACCATGTTCAAGCCCATTCGGCCCAGCCCGATGAAGCCCAGCTGCAGCTTTCCCTTTCCTGCCTTGTCTGCGCTCATGCCTTGTTCTCCCATAAACGGAATCCGCCCGCGAAGGCGTTGTGATTGTCGCCACGGCGCACGCCGGCAGGCAGCTCATTGAGATAACGCACGTTGCCACCGCCCAGCACCACGTAATCCGGTTCGAGCGCGGCCTGCAGCTGCTCGATCACGTCGAAGACGTGCGCATGCCATTTCTTTTTGCCCAGCTTCTTGAGCCCGCGCGCACCTACGTAGTCCTCGAACGTGCCCTTCTTATAAGGAAGATGCGCCAGCTCCATCGGCTCGATGATGCCGTCGACAATGAAGGCCGAACCCAGCCCCGTGCCGAGGCCCAGGAACAACATGCGACCGCCCTCATAACTGCCGAGCGCCTGCATGGCCGCATCGTTGACTATCTTCACCGGGCAGCCAAAAGCCTTGGCGAAATCGAAACCCACCCAGCCCTTGCCGAGGTTGTAGGGCTCACGTGCGATGCGTTCATGGACGACCGGCCCGGGATAGCCGATGCTTACGGCTTCGTATTTCCAGCCGCGGATCATCGTGCGCAATTGCTTGATCATCTCGGCCGGAGCCAGCGTTCGGGTCGACTTGATCGCTACTTCCCGCTGGCTGCCAGTCAGCATCGCCTTGACGTGACTGCCGCCGATATCGAGCACCAACACCTTGCGCTGAGCCTTTGCGGGCGATTTGGATGCGCCTTCGTCCGTCTTGCTGCGCGCCTTGCGATACCAGGCAATGGTGGCATTGGTCGCACTATCATGATTGAGCGGCTTGCGCGGCGATTCGATTTCATCGACCACGCGCAGCGCCAATTGCTTGCCCAGCTCCACGCCCCACTGATCGAAGGGGTTGATGTTCCAGATCGCCGCCTGCGTAAACACGATGTGCTCGTACAAGGCGACCAGGCTGCCCAGCGCCGTGGGCGTCAAGCGTTCGGTCAGCAACAGGCTGGATGGACGATTGCCCTCGAATACACGATGCGGCGCCAGCTCCTGACTGATGCCCTCGTCCTCCACTTGCTGCAACGTCTTGCCGAACGCCAGGGCTTCAGCCTGCGCGATCATGTTCGCCAGCAGCAGGTCGTGATGCCGTCCGGACGGGTTCAACGACTGGCCGAAACCTATGAAATCGCATGGGATCAGTCGCGTGCCCTGGTGGATCAGCTGGTAGAACGAATGTTGTCCGTTGGTACCCGGTTCGCCCCAGTAGATCGGTCCGGTGGCGACATCGACCGTAGCGCCGTCGAGGGTGACGTGCTTACCGTTTGATTCCATCGTAAGCTGCTGGAGATAGGCCGGAAAGCGCTTGAGGTATTGCTCGTATGGCAACACCGCGACGGTTTCCGCACCGAAGAAATCGTTGTACCAGACCCCCAGCAAGCCCATGATCACGGGCAGGTTGCGTTCCAGCGGTGCGGTGCGGAAGTGCTCGTCCATCGCATGGAAGCCGGCCAACATGTCACGAAAGGCTTCCGGGCCGATCGCGATCATGGTGGACAGGCCGATCGCCGAGTCCATCGAATAACGTCCGCCCACCCAGTCCCAGAAACCGTACATGTGATCGGTGGAAATGCCGAACTCTTCCACCGCCTTTTCGTTGGTGGAAAGTGCCACGAAGTGCTTGGCAACCGCGGCCTTGTCGCCGTCCGCCGCCGCCAGCAGCCAATCGCGCGCACTGTGCGCGTTAGTCATGGTTTCCAACGTGGTGAACGTCTTGGAGGCGATGATGAAAAGCGTCTCGTCCGGACGCAGGTCGTGCACCGCTTCGGCAAAATCGGTGTAATCCACGTTGGAGACGAAGCGCATCTGCAACTTGCGGTCGCTGAAGTGGCGCAAGGCTTCGTAGGCCATCACCGGCCCGAGGTCGGAGCCGCCGATGCCGACGTTCACGATGTTGCGGATGGGCCGTCCGCTGAAACCGAGCCAACGCCCTTCGCGAATCGCAAGGGCAAATTCGCCCATGCGCTTGAGCACCGCATGCACTTGCGGCACGACATTGGCACCGTCGACCTTGATCACTTTGCGCGCGGGCGCGCGCAGGGCGATATGCAGTGCCGCGCGCTGCTCGGTCGTATTGACTTTTTCGCCAGCGAACATGGCATCGCGGCGCGCCTCCACGCCGCACTCCCGCGCCAGGGCAAACAAGTGCTCCAGCGTCTGGTCATTGACGCGATGCCTGGCATAGTCGAGCCGCCAGCCGGCCGCATCCGCGCGATAGCGCTCGGCGCGACCGGGGTCGGCCGCGAAAAGATCGCGTAAATGTTGATTTTCCAATTGCTGCCGATGCTCTTCCAGCGTGCGCCACGCCGCCTTCTCGCGCAGTGCACTCATGCAGTGGCCTCCAGGCGCTCACTGACGGTATCCAGCAGCTCGCGCCAGGATTTTACGAAGGAATCGGCACCTTCCTTCTGCAAGACCTTGGCCAGTGCCTCGACCTGGATGCCTTCGGCCTCGAAACGGGCCAGCGTGCTTGCCGCGCCGGGATCGTCCAGCGCCATCAGCTGTTCGGCCTTGCCATGATCGGCGAAGGCCAGCAGGGTCTTTTCCGGCATGGTGTTGACGGTAAGCGGCGCGATGAGGTTTTCGATATACATCACGTCACTGGCTTTCGGATCCTTGGTGCCGGTGCTGGCCCACAACAGACGCTGTACCCGCGCGCCGGCGTTCTGCAATCGTTGCAGGCGCGGTGAATCAAGCAACTTGCGGTACTTCGCGTAGATCTGCGCGCAGACCGCGAAGCCCAGCTTGTTGTGCAATTCGTCCGGCACCTTGTCGGCCACTTTCACGTCCCATCGACTGATGAATACGGAAGCAACCGAAGCCACGTCCAGGTCCAGGCCGGCCGCATGGCGGCGCTCCAGGCCGCGCAGCCAGGCGTCGGCGGCGGCCTGGTATTGATCGGGAGAAAACAACAGCGTGACGTTGATCGGCACGCCGCGGAAGATCAGTTCCTCGATTGCACCGATGCCCGCAGGCGTACCGGGTACTTTCACGAACAAGTTGTGCACGGCCGCCTGCTTGTGCAGCGCCAGCGCCTGCTCCACCGTGGCTTCCGTGTCGTCGGCCAACAGCGGCGAGACTTCCAGGGACACCCAGCCATCCACACCGCGGGTCCGCTGGTAGACCGGCTCGAAGATGGCCGCGGCACGACGGAGATCGTCGATGGCCAGGCCGAAGAAGATGGTTTCCGTTTCCGCATGCCCGGCTGCACGAATGGAAGCGTCGTAATCTTTGCCGCCCTTGATGGCCTGCGCAAAGATGGTGGGATTGGAAGTGAGGCCAGTGACCGCCTTCTGTTCGCGGTAGCCGAGCAAGGTGCCGTCACCCAGCATGCCTCGCGTGATGTTGTCCAACCAGAGGCTCTGGCCGAGCCCATTAAGCGTGCGAGTCGGGTGTTCCATTGCAGTACTCCTTCGTGAAATGAGGCGAGTTATTCGTTCCAGTCAAAGACTGAGGACCATGGCTCGCGGCAATGCCGAATTTTTGCCGGCTTGCCTGCACCGATGGGATGTGTTTGATGGGAGATGCGTGCCTATCATGCGCCCGCACGGCTTTCGCTGCCCCGGGGAGGGAGGCGCACTTGCTTGTCTTTGCCTGCGCGGAGAACGTTCAAGCGGCTGATCGGAAAGCATAATCTCTTGGGCTCGGTACGCCACCGAGCAGGGTAGCAAGCCAGATGTAATGATCTGATGACTGTTCGGACTATACGCTCGAAATTCCGAGCTGCCACCGATCGAGGGGAAGCACGCACGCCCTCGCACATCAGCCACGGGTTGCCGGTGCATTCCGTGCACCCATCGAGCATATCGAAAACTTCCTTGACATCGCTGCGCTCGTAGACAACCGATGGCGTAGAAGGTTGCAGGTGGATGCGCGCGTGGCTAGCGACAGACGATATAGTCGTTCCCCAAGTACTTGCCTTCATGATTTACATGGCATGCATAGGGATGGCGTAGCAGGCGCCGCTTTGCAGCGATGCCGGCCGGCACGCCATGCATGAGTCGCTTCCCCAATCGCATGAAATCGTGTGCGCTGCGCGCGCGTGCATGCAATGCATGATTGACCATGCAAATGGGCGGACTGGACTTGCGCATTGATAGGGCAATGTGCCATGACCGCCTCCACGACACATAAAGGGCGGCAGATCGAGTATGCGTATCCCGATGCTGCTTAGACGCATCGTAGTTGATTACAGAAAGAATAATGACGGCCGTGATGCCGACGATCCGCAAGACTCTTTTCGATACGTTGTAGCTGACGCAGGAATTGACTTGGAATCCTCCTATCCTTAGGCAGCCAGCAAGGCAAATGCGGAGCTAAAATGCCGATATCGCCATGACGATTTCAAGCTGGCGGTTATTCCTTCCGGCGACGAATCCGCATTGCAAGCGGCTGTAGAAAAGACCCAGTATCCGCCGTGATCAATTCGCAACCGCCAGTTGCCAATCCCGCAGCCCCGGCATCTATAGTGATCCCGCATGTACCGCCGATCGCATTGATCACGCCGCGCTTATCGTCGGTTACGGCGTTGACGACCAGACCAACCAAGCCTACTGGATAGTAAAAATAGCTGGGCACCAGTTGGGGCGAGCAAGGTTATAAGAATCGCCAAGGACAAGGGAAACATGTGCGGCAGCGCCAGACTTGCGTCCTACCCTGTCGAATTACACTTCGTTCGTAGCACGGGTCTGGCTCACCACGAAAGCATGGACGCCCTTTCGGTAACGACTTTGCTTGCCTGGCATTCAAGCGAAACAGACCGAAGCCGGCTGGAAAATTCTCCCTGGCGAATCACCCTCCGCCTTCCACTGTTCGGGCTGGATGCCAAACCGCGCTTGCTTATCAATACTTCTCGACTCGCTGACGAGCCGGCTTAAGCGGACGCCCCGACAGATGCGGCGACTTGCCCCGATGCCAACAGGCCAACGCGAAGAGAGAGCACCCCGAATCTATATCAAAAAGCGTTACTCGCGTGGCGCCGTTCCACTGTTGCGGGAGGCTGACAAGATTCACCGCTCCGTCGGCGTCACATGCTTGGAAGTTACTTTTAATACCGGTTCGCTCACCAGATTCCGATGAGAACATCCCGGCTTCGTCACAAATCTTACCGCTGCGACCGTGGTCATTTTCTTTCGCTTGATGGCAGTCACTTCTTCTTTTGATTGCTCGCTTCGTGAGGCAACGCCAACCAGAACCTTCTGGCGCCAACCATCATGGAACACACCAGTCGAGGAACTGGAAAGCAGACCACCTGCCACTTTGGCATCGTCCTGCCGGGCAGGCCTTGAACTGTGGTAGCGTCAGTACGGCCTACCTTGGAACAGTGACTCTGCATGGCGCGAATCTTTCAAGTGCAGACCATAGGCGACGCCGACGTGCGAGTTGCTCTCGTCAGCGATCGCGAGCAGGCCGATGTATGGGTACATCGAGTCGACAACCGGAATTCGGCGCAAGGCGATACACGCTGGTTCATCACACGTAACCGCGACGATGCTACCTGCCGGGTTTGCTTCTGCCATATCGACCTAGCGCAAGTGCGGGCCTGTTTCGTAGACAGCGCCGCCGAGGCCGGATGGCGGCGCGATCCGACACGTGTGCCAAAAGGCTGTTTCGCTGCACGACACGTGCTTGATTGACGGCAACAAACGGGAGCACCCGCGCGCGTTCTTCAGGACTGTAGCCGCTTTTGTAAGTCCGGCATCGCCACAAATACAAACGCCATTTCGATATGGGTCAGCAGACCGGCCTCTACCAATGAAAGCAAGTCTGCTCTCGCCGTCAGGTAAGCCGTTACATGACTTAGCGGTACATATTGATGAGCTCTGCAGACGATCGCACTCCTTGGCGAACTGCCCAGGCGTTCACTCCGGCTGCTTTAGCGCCAACATTCGCGTGCGATGACCTCGAACATGCGGAGCGTCTTAAACTTGTCCGCAGTCAGTAGTCGAAGCGCCACCGGTCAGCACATCCGGCCTTTCAACGGGCTTTGCCATGTGGATCACGTTGCCGGTAAGCCCATGACAGCAACCCCATGAAGATAAGGCTGGCTACCGCCACCGGATGGTAGACGGCCATGTACGCCGTCGGACGACATAAGACGGCAGGTCGCCAAAAAACCCTTGGCACGCCTGGGTTCTCGGACTTGGCCGGATAGGCTTGGATGCGAATATGGTGGCTATGGGTGGACTCGAACCACCGACCCCAGCATTATGAGTGCTGTGCTCTAACCGGCTGAGCTACATAGCCAAAGGGTGCGCCGTCCGGTGGCCGGATCGGGCTGGATTCAGGCGGGGCGCGGCAGTTTAATCGTCTGGCCCTTGCGGTTCAAGTGGTTGGCTTGCTCCCGCTTTGTAGGCTGTGGTTGAATCGACCCCGGCCATACGTGCGGCAGGCCAGGAGGTTGCGCCGACTTGGTCCGAGGAGGTTGGATGATCGACGTTGATGGCTACCGTCCGAATGTTGGCATCGTGCTGCTGAATGCAGACGGCCGGCTGTTCTGGGCGCGCCGCGTCCATCGTGACGGCTGGCAGTTCCCCCAAGGCGGCATGCGCAGCGACGAAACGCCGCTTGAAGCCATGTACCGGGAGCTGCAGGAAGAAACCGGCCTGGCGCCCGAACATGTAGAAGTGCTGGCCAGCACCCGCGGCTGGCTGCGCTACAAGCTGCCAAACCGTTATATCCGCCACCACCAGCATCCCACCTGCATTGGCCAGAAACAGGTCTGGTTCCTGTTGAAACTGGTGGGCGGGGAAGATGCGCTGTGCCTGGATGCTTGCGACAAGCCCGAGTTCGACCTCTGGCGCTGGGTGGATTTCTGGTATCCGGCCGCGCACGTGGTCAATTTCAAGCGTGACGTCTATCACCGCGCCCTGCGCCACTTTGCTCCGCTGGTGGAAACCATGCTGAGCGTTCAGCTGGGCCCGCAGCCACACCCGCACGGCAACCGGAGCAGGCAGGCCGCCGCCTGACCAATGGCCCTCGGGCTTGCGGTTCTTGTTGACAATCATTCGTATTCGCGTTGACAATGCGCGCCATGTACATTTGCCTGTGCAATGCCGTTACCGACCACGACATCCGCCGCGCGGCGGCCGACGGCGTGCGCAGCTTTGCCGAATTGCAGGCGCGCACCGGCTGCTCGGATTGTTGCGGCTGTTGCGAAACCGAGGCGCGCTCGGTGCTGGATGGCGCCGTGGCCCAGGTAAAGCTCGATCTGCCGATCCTCGTCACTGCCTGACGCACCAACTGGCCAAGCCGCCATAGCGTCCCTCGTTGGCGCCTTTGCATGCGCGAATAATTCGCGTTGCCACCGTGAATGCACGAAATCCGTATAGTTCGATCCCTGCCATATACGGAGAGCGGCCATGAAAGGCGACGCCAAGGTCATCGAGTTCCTCAATAAAGTGCTTTACAACGAGTTGACTGCGATCAACCAGTACTTCCTGCATTGCCGCATGTTCAAGAACTGGGGATACGGGGAACTGGCCGAGCACGAGTACAAGGAATCGATTGAAGAGATGAAGCATGCCGATCACCTGATCGAACGCATCCTGTTCCTGGAAGGCCTGCCCAATCTTCAGCACCTGGGCAAATTGCGCATCGGCGAGAACGTGCTCGAATGCATCCAGGGCGACCTCGATCTCGAACTGGCGGCTACTACCGACCTGCGCGCCGCGATTGCACACAGTGAAGGCATTGCCGATTACGTAAGCCGCGATCTGTTCAAGAACATTCTCCACGACGAAGAAGAACACATCGATTGGCTGGAGACGCAGTTGAACCTGGTCAAGGACATCGGCGCGGAGCGCTACTTGCAGTCGAAAATGAAAAGTTAGCGTTAAGCGCTGCCAGCGTGCAGCGTAGCAAGGCGACTGGCGGCACAGAGCGCAACTTGTTTCCTTGACGTTTTCGTCACATGCGGGCTATACCCTCCTTTTCCCCGGCAGGGCCATGCATGGCTTCACGTCCACCACCACGCTACGTCGTCCGTCCGCACGACGCTATTGGCCAGCGTCGCCGCATGCTCTGGTTCGGGCTCGCATGGCTAGGCAGCATCGCGCTGGCCGCGTTGATCGTTGCGCTGGTGGTGGGGGCATGGAAGGGCGTGGTGCCGCGCGTTTCCGATCGGCACGCGCTGCGTGCGTTGACGGCCGAAAACGACGATCTCAAGCAACAGGTCGCCAATCTGCAACGCTCGCAGCAGGTTACTGAGATTGCGACCAAGGCGCTGCGCCAGACTATCTCGCAACGCGATGAGGAAATCAGCGGATTGCGCGCCGACCTGGGCTTTTATTCGAGGCTGGTCGGCGGCGATACGCAACGCGAAGGGCTGAAAGTACAGGAAGTGTCGCTGCAACCGGTGCCGCATGCCTCCGCCTGGAATCTCACCATCAGCCTTACGCAGAACATCAAGCGCGACGACGACACCGGCGGAACCACCCTCATCGACGTCGAAGGGCTGCGCGACAATAAAGTGGTGCAGCTGAGCTGGTCCACGCTGGGCGATACCTCCGAAAAAGCCGGAATTCCGTTTAAATTTCGCTATTTCCAGCAATTGCATACCACTATTGCTCTGCCGTCCGATTTTCGTCCGACGCGCCTGCATGTCACAGTCCAGCCGGAAAATGGCGATCCGGTCAGCCGCACTGTGAGCTGGACGGACGCGCTGTCCAGCCCAGTCACCACCGCCCAGGGGGATACCGATGCTCAACCGTAAGCGCAACGACCAAGTACACCGCCATGCCGAGACCAGCCTGATCTCGCAGGGCACGATCATTCGTGGCGACGTCCGTTTCACCGGCACGCTGCACCTGGACGGTCGCATTGAAGGCGCGGTGCTCGGCGAGGGCTCGAACGCAGTGTTCACGTTGAGCGAGCACGGCCAGGTGCACGGCGAAGTGCGCGTGCCGCATGCCATGCTCAATGGCCAAGTGACCGGCGATATTTACATCAGTGAACGGCTGGAACTGGCCGCCCAGGCGCGCGTGGTCGGCGATGTGCGCTACAGCTCGCTGGAAATGGCCGCGGGAGCCCAGGTGAACGGCCGCATCGCGCACCAGGGTGACGATCACGCCCAACGTGAACTGCCCGCGCCCGAGCTTCGCTCCGAACCGGTGCCGGCCTGAACTGCGGATCGATTGACGGCGACCGGCGCAAGGGCCAGCTGATATGCTTGACTCCACGCCGCCCCAGCCTCATATCCGCGTCATGGAAACCATCGTAGCTATTCCCGATTACCGTCAGGCGGGCGCCCCGCTGATCTTCACCGAGGCCGCCGCGCGCAAGGTGCACGAGCTGATCCAGGAAGAAGGCAATCCTGAGCTGAAGCTGCGCGTGTACATCACCGGCGGCGGCTGCTCGGGCTTCCAGTACGGCTTTACCTTCGACGAGACGCGCGCGGAAGACGATTTCGCGCTGGATCGCGAAGGCGTCACCCTGCTGGTCGACCCGCTTTCGCTGCAGTACCTCACCGGTGCGGAGATCGATTACTCCGAGAACCTGAGCGGTTCGCAGTTCGTCATCCGCAACCCCAACGCCAAGACCACCTGCGGCTGCGGCTCCTCGTTTTCCACCTGAGCGGCCCACCCATCCGGATGGCTTCGACGAATCCCAATACCTTCGCCGGACTCAGCCTGATACTCGACCGCGTTTCCGAACAGCGCGACGTCATCGAATGGGTTACGACCAAGGCCGGTTCGTCCGACGCGCGTTACCTGCTGCTGGACGACGTCGGCAACGCTTTCCTGCACAAGCACGAAGAAGCCTTGCGCTGGCTTGACGCCGGCGAGCGCGCGCGCCTGCTGCCACACGTCTCCTGCAGCCTGCTCGGCATGGCCCATGGACGGCCGCACTTCATGCTCCAACTCGATGCCGGCGACGATCGCATCGATGCGTTGGAAGAAGCGCTCGGTGCTCGCCGCACGGGCCTGCGCGAGGCGGGATTGCTGCTCGCTGCCGATGAAGCAGGCCTGTTCGCCTATGCCAAGGGGCTTGCGCATTGGCAACGCGAAACCCGGTTTTGCGCACGCTGCGGTTCGGCGCTGACCCTGGTGTCGTCCGGCCATCGGGCACAATGCACCGACGCGGCCTGCGGCCGCCTGCATTTTCCGCGTACCGATGCGGCGATCATCGTCATCGTCGAATACCAGGGCGCCTGCCTGCTCGGGCGCCAAGCCGGCTGGCCAATCGGCCGTTATTCCACCTTGGCCGGATTCATCGAGCCGGGCGAGGCGCTGGAAGATGCCGTGCGTCGCGAAGTCGCCGAAGAGTCCGGAGTGGTCGTAGGCGACGTGCATTACCACTCTTCGCAGCCTTGGCCGATGCCCGCATCGCTGATGATCGGCTTTACTGCCGTAGCCACCCATCCCGAGATCCACCTGCGCGACGGCGAACTGGAAGACGCACGCTGGTTTACGCCACGGCAGATCGTGGACGGCCTTGCCGATGGCAGCCTCGGCATGCCGACACGACTATCGGTCTCCTACCAGTTGCTCTCGCATTGGCTGCGCCAACGCGCCGGCCTGGAACTGGATGCCCTGGTAACGCGCTGAGCGTTCGATGGCGAGGCATGAACGGGCCTCATCCTCGCTTACAATGCGTCATCCTTCGGAGCCCGTTTTCATGGCCATTCGCCTGCTTGCCGCCCTGATCGCTCTTGGACTGCTGCACCTGCAGCCTCAGCTTGCCCATTGGCGAGGCGATGGTGGATTCCGACGCTGGGTCCGTCAACTGGCCGATACCAGCGGCCCCGGTCGCGTGCTGCTCACGGTATTGGTGCCGGTTGCCTTATGTGCGGTAGTGGTCTGGCTATTGCAGAGACTGCCGCTGGCGGACTTGCTGCAGCTCGTGTTCGCGCTGGTGATACTGCTGTTCTCGTTCGGCCCGCATGCCTTCGAAGCGGATCTGGACGCCATCCTGAGAGCCCCGGACCAGAACAGTCGCGAAATCGCCGCCCAGGCGCTCGGCGATGACGGCGAAATAATCCCCTGGCGCACGGCGGACCTCGGCGAAGCGACCGTTTACGCAGCATTGCGGCGCCGCTTCGGCGTGCTGTTGTGGTTCTTTTTGCTTGGGCCGGTTGGCGCACTGCTCTATCGCTTGGCGCGGCAATTGGCCCGCGACAGTTCATTGATGCTCGATCCGGGCGCCAGCACTTACGCGCGCTATCTCGCCAACGGCCTGGACTGGCTTCCGGCACAGCTGATGGTGTTCACGCTTGCGCTGGTCGGTCATTGGGATGCCGTCATCGGCGCATGGCGACGTTGGCACCAGCAAGCCGCACCGAACAACTGGTATCTCTCTCCACCGGGCTTCCTCGGCGCTGCCGCCCGCGCGGATGTACTCACCGACATCGAAGGCGGCGACGGTTACACGGAGGAACGCACCGATGCGCTACAGGAATTGCGCCGCCTGCGTGATGCGCTGCTGCGCGCGTTGCTGGCATGGTTGAGCGTAGTGGCTTTGATCGTCATGGCCAGCTGGCTGCACTGATTCGGATCAAGCCCCGCTAAGCCATATCGCCGCGCAGCGCCCGCACGCGATCTTCCAGCATCGCGGCGCTGACTTGTTCCGCCGACCTGGGCGTATCCACCACCAGTTCGACCCGTGCGCGGAAGCGGCGCGGCAAACGGGCGCGACCCAGCATCGAATCGCGCCGGCTCCACACGCTGCCCCATAATCCGCGCAAGGCCATGGGCACGACCGGTACCGGGCGCCGCTTGAGGATTTTTTCTACGCCCGTGCGAAACGGCGCAATGCTGCCGTCCCTGGTCAGGCCGCCTTCGGGAAAGATGCATACCAACTCACCCTCGGCCAGCGCGGCATCGATAGCTTCGAAGGCGTGCTGCAATACGGCGGGATCTTCCTGCTGGCCTGCGACAGGAATCGCCTTGGCGGTCCTGAACACGAAATGCAGCAGCGGAATGTTGAAGATCTTGTAATACATCACGAAGCGCGCGGGGCGGCGCAGGTTCGCCATCAAGATCAACGGGTCCATGAAACTCACGTGATTGCATACCAGCAGCGCCGGCCCTTGTTCCGGCAGATTGCGCATGCCGTCCACGCGGATGCGGTACAGCGTCTTCACCAGCATCCAGGTGATGAAGCGCATCAGGAACTCAGGCACCAGGGTAAAGATGTAAGCCGCCACCGCGACATTGAGCAACGCCGCCAGCAGGAAAACCTGCGGCGCATTGAACCCAAGCAGGTCCAACGCAAGCCCGAAGCCGGACGCGATCACAATCAACAAGGCATTGAGAATATTGTTGCCGGCGATCACTCGCGATAGACGATCGCGCGGCGTGCGCGACTGCACGAAGGCGAATAGCGGCACCACGTAGAAGCCCGCGAATACGCCGATCAGGATGAGATCGATCACGATGCGCCAGCTGCCGCCCGCATGCAGGAACGCCATCCAGTCCAGCCCGCGCGCCAGCGCCGCGCCCGGCCGCGCCAGGAACAGATCGACGCCGAATACCGTCAGGCCGAAGGCACCCAGTGGCACCAGACCGATTTCCACGCGCTTGCCTGACATTTTTTCGCACATCAGCGCGCCGATGCCGGTGCCGATTGAAAACAAGGTGAGTACCAGCGTGTTGACCGAACCATCGCCCCCAAGGCTCACGCGGGTATACAGCGGCAGTTGCGCCACCAATACCGTGCCGAAAAACCAGAACCAGGAAATGCCCAGCACGGCGTTGAACACGGCGCGGTCTTCGTGCGTGATGCGCAGCACTCGCACCGTTTCCGACAGCGGGTTCCAGTTGAACTTGAGCTCCGGGGCCGTGGCGGGCGCCGCTGGAATGAAGCGGCTTGCGGCATAGCCGGCCATCGCGACGCCGATAGTCAGCGCGGCGGAAAAATGCGGCCCCCAGCCGGCGAACAGCATCAGGGCGTTGCCCGCCACCATGCCGATCAGGATCGCCATTTGCGTGCCCATTTCCACCAGGCCATTGCCACCTACCAGTTCGGTGGTTTTCAGCGCCTGCGGAAGAATCGCGTATTTGATCGGGCCGAATACGGTCGAATGCATGCCCATCATGAACAGCACCACCAGCAACAGTGCAAGGTGATGCCCGATGAAAGCGTATGCCGCCAAGATCATCGCGGCGATCTCGAACAGCTTTACGTAGCGGATGATGCGCGTCTTCTCGAACTTCTCCGCCAGTTGCCCCGCCGTGGCGGAAAACAGGAAGAACGGCAGGATGAACAACGCTGGCGCCAGGTTCGTATACAAGCCGACAGCATGGTCGGACAAGCCCATCTGGAACGCCGCCAGCATCACCATCGCATTGCGAAAAGCGCTATCGTTGAATGCGCCCAACGCCTGGGTCCAGAAAAACGGTGCGAAGCGGCGGCTGCCTAGCAGGGCGAACTGGCTCATGCGGATCCTTGGCGGAACGACGTCCGCGTAGCCTAGCGCGAAAAACTATCGCTATCGCACCGCCTCTTTATCCATATGCGCCGGGAATGCGTCGAGACTATGTTTGCGCTGCTCGTGGCCGATGCCGTACTGATGTTCCACCTTGCGTTCATCCTGTTTGTCGCACTGGGTGGCTTGCTGGCGTTGAAGTGGCGGTGGATCCCCTGGCTTCAGCTGCCCGCCGTGGCCTGGGGTGCCTTTGTCGAGATCAGCGGACACGCCTGCCCGCTGACGCCCATGGAAAACCACTTTCGCCTCGCGGCTGGACAAGCTACCTACCAAGGCGATTGCATCGGGCATTACCTGTTGGCGGCGATCTATCCCGACGGCCTGACCCGATCCATTCAATTCGTTCTTGCCGCCCTCGTGTTGCTGGTGAATGGATCGGTTTACGCCTGGCTGGTGCGTCGGCGCGCAAGGCATAAGCAACGCAACCGGCCGCCCTTTGGTTGAGAGCAGGCTGCGCCAGACACGAGGATGATCATGCTGATCTCAGGACGTTGCCATTGCGGCCATATCCGCTTCACGCTTGATTGGAAGCCCGCCCCCTCGGACATTCCAGCCCGCGCCTGCACCTGCACGTTTTGCGTCAAACACGGCGGGGTGTGGACATCCTGTCCAGGCGGTTCGTTGAAAGTGACCGTAAAGGATTTTCGGAATGTATCGCGCTATACGTTCGGCACGAAGACGGCTGATTTCCACGTCTGCGCCTATTGCGGCGTAGTGCCGCTGGCCACCAGTCTGATCGACGAACGCCTCTATGCGGTCGTCAACGTGAACACCTTCGAGAACGTGGCGCCATCGCTGCTTCGCCGGACAGCGATGACGCTGGATGAGGAAAGCGGCAACGAACGCCTTGATCGCCGCCGACGGAACTGGATTGCGAACGTCGATTATGTCCAGGGGTGACTGCTAATGCCGGACGCTAGGGATGCTCTGATCCATGCTACGTAGGCGTCACCAGCTCTGTCTGTTCGCAGACCATAGGTTCGTCGGCGCACGCGGGGAGGGTACATGGATGTACCCGGCTTTGAGGAGCGAGGAAGGCAGACTGGCTGTCTGTC
>NZ_JADIKJ010000025.1:0-23145 GCF_044904675.1 Dyella jejuensis
GCGTCGGTCCAGGTCCAGGTAGTCGCGGTGGCGTTCCAGCCCAGCGTATCGACCGCGCCGCTTTGGTCGGTGCTTACATAGGCGCCCAGGCTGGCGTCATAGGTGTAGACCACGCTGGAACCGTCATCATCGGTCCGGGTAACCGTGCTGCCGACGGTGTTGAGCGTGCCGGTCAGGCTGTTCACGTTGCGGCTGAAGCCGTAGCTCCAGCCGTCGTTGCCGTTCAACTGGCCCTGGCTGTTGTAGGTGCGCAAGACATTGAGCGGCAGGCCATCGAACAGCAGCCCTTCGTCCTGGCTCTGCAGCACCAGGTTGCCGGTGGCGGTGTTGACGTAGCTGCTGTTGGCCGCTTGGCCCAGCGACGGCGAGCCGCCTTGGGCCTGTCCCAGTGAGGTCAATGAGGTGTTGCCCAGACCCAGACCATTTCCCGTGATCACTGCGACCATCGTGCTGCTCCCGAATGCCAGCGACGCCACCACGGCATCGCCTGTCGGGAGTACTAATCCGGGATTTCGGGAAAAAGTTTAGGGGCTGTGGATAAGTTTTCTTAAGGGGGGGCGGCTGCCCTAACACTCGGTAACGATCTGCTCGCGCAAGCAGCGCCGAAGCAACTCCAAGGCGCGCCTATGAAGCTGCGAAATACGACCTTTGGTAACGCCCAGTTGATTGGCAATATCCACAAAGGAAACCTGATGATAATAATGCAGTACCACGATGGCGCGTTCACGCTCGGGCAGCAGGTCCAGGCTCTCGGCCACCGTGGCGCTCAGTTCCGCTTTTTCCAGGGCCGCATAGGCATCCGCAGTATGCGCACGGCCGGGCATGGACTGCATGTCCAGCAGGAAGCCCAGGCCCAAACCCACCGTGGTAGCGATAAAAGCTTCAAGGGGGTCGTCGTCAGTGTCCTCACTTAACGATTGCACGCGATCGCGCGCAACCGTGCTCAGGCGGGTGACGTCGCACCCTAATTCAAGGTGAACATTGCGCAGCACGCGCAGGCCATCGAATACCGCACCGCGCACACGTAGCCGCGCGAACGAATGGAAGTTTGCGCCACGGTTAGGATCAAACCGTTCGATCGCCTCCATCAGGCCCAGCAAGGCGTTCTGGACGCAGTCGCGCCAGGCATCGCGCATCAGATAGACACGCAGGTAAACGTCACGTGCCACCTGCCTTGCCCATGGCGAATAGTGGACGATCAATGCATCACGTGTAACCGCGCTGCGCTCTTGCGTCCAGCGCAGCCACAGCATGTGCTCATCGTTGTCCACGTTGCGCATCCCGGCGCTCAGTAGTGATAACCGCTCAACAACGCTTGCGCCAACAGCGTCCAGCCATTGATCAACAGGAATAGCAGAATCTTCAGTGGAAGGCTGATCGTAGTTGGCGGCAACATAATCATGCCCAACGCCATCAGGATTGCCGCAACCACCAGGTCTATTAACAGGAATGGCAGAAAAATCACAAAGCCGATCTGGAATGCGGTACGTAGCTCGCTGAGCATGAAAGCCGGAATCAGCTGCAATGCACTGATATCTTCCATCGACTTCGGCGCCGGCACTTTCGCCATGCGCACCACGGCAAGCAGATCATCTTCGCGCGTCTGCCGCACCATAAATAACTTGAACGGCTCGAACGCTCGCGCCAATGCTGTCTGGACTGGAATCTCGTGGCGTAGATACGGATCGAGACCAGCCTGCTTGGCGCCTTGAAACACCGGCGTCATTGAGAACAAGGTAAGAAACATCGCGAGTGTCAGCAATACACTGTTAGGCGGCGTCTGTTGCAGCCCTAAAGCACTGCGTACCATCGACAGGACGACAACGATACGTGTGAACGAAGTCAGCGCTATCACCATCAGCGGGATAAACGAAAGCAGTGATAGCAGCAGAAACGAGCGCAAGATCGGCGAGTAGTCCTCCGCCGAAGCGCGCGTTATCGCATCCTGGATCGGATCGGCGCACCAGCCGGCGATTGGTAGCAAACATCCGACGATGATTAACAGTAACAACAATACAGGCCGGGCGCGCATCATAGCGTTGCCTCGCTTGCATTCTTCGTGGAAGTCGGCGCCATTGGTGTTACCGTGACCTGCGTACCACGCGCGCTTTCTACCACGAGATAGGTCTTCCCCCGGCAGCTCAGCACATACGCGGTGGTCGTGATGCTCAGGCGACGCGATGACTGCACCTGGATGTCGGTCGCCGCCGCGATCGTGCGTGGCTTGCCGGGCAAGCCGATCCATCCGCGGCGACGGATGAACAGCAGCGCCGCGATCAGCAGGCCCATCAAGCACAACGTGACCAACAACGCCAGCGCGAACGTACCGCCGGACACCGATGCTTCAGTGCGATACGGAATAGCTGCCGTCGGCGCCATGCACGCCGCAAGGTGGCGGAGCGCCCCCCCTCTCTGGGATTGGATAGCGATCAAGCTCACAAAATCTCGGTAATCTTAAGGCCGAAACAATCCCCCGCCGCAATAAGTTGTCCACGCGCAATGGCCTTGCCATCGAGCTGCAGGGTCACAGGTGCGTCAAGGTCGGTATCCAGCGCCACCGTATCGCCCTTGGCGAGGCCGAACAGTTTTTCCACGTTTAGCTCCGCTGCGCCGAGCATCACATTCAGGCGCACATTGACGTGTCCGAGCATGGACAGATTGCGCTTGATCAGCGGATCACCAACCGACGGCTCGTACGCGGTTTCTTCCAGTTGAATAGGAGCTACGACAATATCGTTCATGGCTGTGGCCTTTCTTGCTGATTGACGCCGTCGAGCATGACGGCACGTTGTTCACCCGTTCGCCGCAGGTATCCTGTGGCGATAGCACCGTGGCCTTGTAGATGAAGCTCCAGAGCTTCATTCAATTTACGATCGCCGACCAGAATTTCGCCCACACTCAGATCGGCCAAGTGAGCCAGGTCGACCGAACCAAAATCCATCAACGCCAGCACTTTCAGTGGCGCCTGCTCGATCGCCATGTGGCGCGGCGCTAAGTTGACACTGCTTGCGGCGGCCGGTGGCGCAAGGCGATCGGCCATGCGACGGTCGATTGCCAACTCCAGTTGCAGGCGTCCAAATATCGCCGTGACACCGAACGCGCCAAGGCGTGCATGCGTCAACGTCAGTGGCGCGACGCCTTTGGCTGGTGGTGTGATCTTGCTAAAACCGGCACGACGCTGAATGCGCGCGGCGAGATCAGCGATCGCTTCCTCGCCGATGCGTTGCGATAGCTCGAAATCCGCATCGTTAGTGATACCAGCAAGAAAGCGGCCGATCGCATCGAAATCCTTCGCACCAAGGTGGATCACCAACGAACCCATCTCATGTAGCGAAAGCAACGACAGGCCACGCCTTTCCTGCACCGCGTCCTGCTCGATCGCACGCACGCCAGGAACGTGGTCGGCGGCGCTGATCCACCATTCGCGCACCCATTCTTCCAACTGGGCCGCGAGCAGCGTGTACAAGGCAGCACGGCGAGTTTCGCCGAGCCAGCCGAAGCGAACGTTGTCGGTCATGACTAACTGTCCCGCGTCGAATCGTAGAGTTGCTCAAGCATGTCGCTGGATACGGTCATGACGCGCGAGCTGGCTTGGTAGCCGCGCTGGATTACGATCATGTCGGCCAGCTCCTGGGTCAGATCGACATTGGACATTTCCAGACTGCTGCCTTCGATCTGGCCGAAGACGCCAGAACCGGGACGTCCCATTTGCACGGTCTGGTTCGCCGGCGGCAAGTAAAGATTGCCCTGGATTTCCTGCAAGGATGCCTCGTCCGGAAACGAGGCAAGCGCGAGCTGGGGACCGGCATGGGTCGAACCGTCTGCGTAGGTCAATTGCAGGATACCGTTGCTGTCGAACGCCTGCGACGAGATGCCGACCACGCCATGACCATCCTGCACTTGGGCGGCGAGGCTGGTGGTTTCGCCGGTAATTCCAGTAGCGCCACTGAGGCTGCCAGGCGTGCCGAAGTTGAACACCACGCTCTGTGATGCACCGCCGAGGTTGTCAGTCATCGTCACCGAGTTTGCACCGGCCTCCGGCGCGCCAGTCTGGTCGAAACTGACCTGGCCGCTACCTAAGGTATTGCCGCTGCTGTCGGTAATCGCAACGTTCCAGGTGGTAGAGCCTGACGTGGTCGGCAAGGTCGAGCTGGTGGCCGTGGTCAATGTCAAGGTCAAGGTGTGCGCGGTACCTTGCGCATCATAGATAGTGACATTGCTGATGGTATCCGGCGAACTGCTACTGACAATATTGCCCACCATGTTCACCGTGGTGGTCGCTGCTGCAGGTAGTGTCTGCATAGCGCTGATGTCTATATTGCCGAAGCTGCCGGTTGGACTGTAGCCCTGTACGAGATAATTATTGACCGAATCGACCAGTTGTCCGGATGAATTGAATTCGAACTGGCCGGAGCGCGTGTAATAGAGATTGCCTTGCGAGTCTTTGAGGATGAACAGGCCATTGCCTTGCACTGCCACGTCGGTATCGGTGCTGGTCTGCTCGATCTGGCCTTCCGACGTGTCCACGCCAGTGCCCGCGATAGCGGTTCCATCATCGTCCATCATGTTTTCGAAGAACGAATCACTGCCTCGGAAACCCGGCGTATTCATGTTACTGATGTTGTTGCTGATCGTGTCCAGGCTCTGCGAGAAGCTGAAAAGCCCGGATACACTGTTATACAGCGCCTGCATGATATTGCCGCCCATGGTGTACTCCTTATGGGGTCACGAGCTGGATCTGGGAGAGGTTGACGTTGGTCATCACGCTACCGGTAGATGGCGTGACGGTCAGCTGCACGCCATTGGTGCTGTACTGGATGCCGGTGACCTTGCCGGTAGTGGTCGAGCCATCCGAATTGCTGACCTGCACAGTATGCGAGAGCAAGGTTACGGTCTGGTCGGACGAGTCGAGCGTCGCCAGATTGTTGATGCCGGTCACTTCCTCGCTTTGCTGTTCAATGCCGACGAATTGTGCGAGCTGGGTCAGGAACTGGCTGTTGTCCAGTGGCTGCATCGGATCCTGGAACTGCAGCTGACTGACAAACAGCTGGATAAAATCCTGCTCGTTGATACCTGCGTTGGGTAATGACGTGGGATTGGTCGAACTCAGCTGGCTACCGATTGCTTCAACTGTCATGATGCGCTCCTTGAATACCGTTGAGCGAAGTCCACGCTTCGCGACCGTTCAACATGATTTTGTTCAGTGTCATGCCTCTCGCCTTGGCATCATCCAGCACAACCTGGATCAAGCATGCAGCCTCTCTGTCGCCGAGACGGAAATCGCGCAGCCAGGCGATAATGCCGCCACCAGGCTGGCGCACATAGCGCAGCGAGCGCTCTGACCAATAGGCGGCGGCATTGCTGCCAGTTGTGGCAAGTTCGGTGTTGATGGATGACGGCGCCTCATCCAGTGCTGCACGCGCCAGTTTTGGCACTGCGGTGTCTGATAGTGGCGCCGCAATCACATCATCGGCGAACAACGTGGCCTTCGACGCGCTGGTTACGTCTTCGTCTGCTACCTTTTCCGCTTCGGTGGTGCCGGCGGATACTGCCTCCTCGGCAGTCGGCGACTTATCGACATTGCCATCTGCCGTACTCAATTCGGAAAGATAAGCCTGCGCCATCGCATGCCACCCAAATACGCGCGCGCCCAGCAATGTCTCGGTGACACCGGTCGGTGTGACCGTCGACTGCGCCAGCTGCCCGGTCTCGACCAGCGCGATCGCTTGTGCTGCTTGCGTCAACCCCACTTCCTCAGTTGGCAAAGACAAAGCCATCGTTGGAAACTTGGCGGTGGCATCAAGCGAGGACTGCTCGAGTGTCACTTCCGGGTCCGCCGAAACGGTTTCTTGCGAGTCCGGTTTCGTCTGTCCATCGTGTTTGGCCAACTCATGCGCGAAATCCTTGCCTGGGTGCCGTTGTGTATCCGGCTGCCAGGCTTGCGTGGCCGCATCGACGTTAAAGATCGTTGTCATGGCTGCTCTCCGCGGCACTCCAGCCACAGTTCGACACTCTCTTCCTGTGCTTTTGCCACACGGGCATACGTCATTGCCAGGCAGAGATGGTCGAGATGCTCGCCAATGAGTTCGCGATGACGCTTGGCCAATACATTCTCGGACGCTTTTTCCCTACGCTGGCAGGAGCCCTCATCCAGAATGTCGTTCGCGTGTCGCAGCTGGTCCGATAAGACAGCACTCAGTTGCGTCAGTAACTCGTAACGCGCCATATCCATCGCATGCGTCCCCGCTACACAGGAGTGAGTAGCTTGACTTACCGACTGGCACATGGCCTCCACTAGACCGACATGCTCCTGCGCCGCGGCTTCCTGCTTCACCGCGCTCGCCAGTGCCAGCTGAGCGCGTACCTCCTTCGCCTGCGCCATGCGCAGGGCAACTTGGTAAGCGTGTTGCTTGCGCTTACTCACCGGTTACCTCCCATACCGGCAGCCAGGACGACTTCCAGCCGGTCAACGGTCTCTGGCAAAGTCGAGGACTGCGAAGGCATCTGGCGCAGACAATCGATCAGTTTCGGATACAACACGATCGCCTCGTCCAGCGCCGGATTGGTACCGGCTTGGTATGCGCCCATATCCACCAGGTCGCGCGAGGTTTCATAGGTCGAAAGAATCGATTTCACGCGCAAGGCCATGCGCTGCTGCCGCACGTCGGCCACACGTGAGACAAGGCGACTGACGCTGGAAAGCAGGTCGATCGCTGGCAATTGCCCACGACTGGCCAGATCGCGCGACAACACCACGTGTCCGTCCAATATGGCGCGCATATGGTCGGCAACCGGCTCATTCATGTCATCGCCTTCGACCAGCACGCTATAGATTGCGGAGATCGAACCACCGTCACGCATACGACCGCCGCGTTCGAGAATCTGCGGTAAGAGATTGAATACGGAGGGCGGATAACCTCGCGAGGTTGGCGGCTCGCCTACCGCAAGCCCTACCTCACGCTGCGCCATCGCGAAACGTGT
Organism: Dyella jejuensis; assembly: GCF_044904675.1. Classification (NCBI taxonomy): domain Bacteria; kingdom Pseudomonadati; phylum Pseudomonadota; class Gammaproteobacteria; order Lysobacterales; family Rhodanobacteraceae; genus Dyella; species Dyella jejuensis. The sequence continues at coordinate 6,982 of NZ_JADIKJ010000025.1, forward strand.
AATAGAGTCGACGATCAGCAGCACGTCCAGCCCCATATCGCGGAAATATTCCGCCACCGCATGTGCCGCATGCACTGCGTGCGTGCGCACCAGCGCGGGTTCATCGGCCGTAGCCACCATCATCACCGAGCGGCGACGTCCTTCCGGTCCCAATGATTCCTGCAGGAAATCGCCAACTTCACGGCCGCGCTCGCCTATCATGCCGACTACTACTACATCGGCCTTTACATGGCGTGCCATCATGCCGAGCAAAGTACTCTTGCCAACGCCACTGCCGGCGAAGACACCCACGCGCTGGCCCTTCGCGATCGGCATCACACCATCGATCGCGCTCACGCCTGTTTCCAGCGGTTGATCCAGGGGTACACGATGCAGCGGATTGATCGGCGCCGGCTGAATTTCGCGGTAGGACTCTGCCGCAATCGCCGGACCGCCATCCAGTGGTTCACCGAATGCGTCGATCACGCGCCCGATCATCGCGCGTGCCACCGGTACACGCAGGGTGCGTCCAAGCGAGCGCACGCGCGCGCCTGCAGCGGTCCCCCGCAGATGGCCGAACGGCATCAACAATAGTCTACCGTCGCGGAAGCCGACGACTTCTGCACTTACCGGCTGGCCAGGGCCATCGATCTCGCACAGCTCACCAATCTTGACGTCCGGGCCAATGGCCTCGATGACCAGGCCGTTAAAGCCGAGCAGATGCCCGTACTCGCGCACGAGCGGCTTACGCTCCAAGGCATCTGCAAAGCGAGCGCCGGCGGTGCTCGTGCTCATATGGACGCGATACCGAGGGCTTGGAGCATCGATTGATAGATCGCATCCAATCGGGTAGCGATGCTGGTTTCGGCATACCCGCGTGCGGTGACGATCCGGCATTCACCAGGCGATAGAGCATGCTCGATGGCGATGTCGAGCCCTTCGAACTGCTCGGGCAAGTGTGAGCGATCGGTCGTGGCCACTTCCAGCCGGATCGCCTTGCCGCGGTAAGCCTGCGCCAGCTGCTGGCAAAGGCGGCGCAGCGATTCGCGATCGCCCTGCATCACGCCGAAGGTCTGTGATAGCGCTTGCAGGGCCAGTTCGAAAGCCAACTGTTCCATCTCTTCACACTGCAACAGCCATTGCTGTTGCAAGCCGCTGGCAAACGCGGCGAGCGCTTCGCGCTCGCCCGCCAACGCCTGGCTTTGTTCTTCCATGCGCTGGCGCGTGTCATCTTCCCACGCTTGTTGGAATTGTTCGGCTTCCCGGCGTCCATCCTGCTCACCGGCCTCGAAGCCCTCACCGTAGCCTTGACGATAAGCCTGCGCGCTAAGTTCGTCCGATGCCACTGGTTCTTCGATTTGCATCGGCTGCAACGCTTGCAGTCGGCTGCCGCCGCTCACCGCACGCGGTGTGATGCTTTCCAGCAGGAGGCTGTGTGGCACGCGCCGGATCATGACACAACCCCCGCCACGCGCCCCGCTTGCGCAGAGTTATCCAGGTAACGGCCGAGCGCATCCGCCAACGCGGACGGAAAGGGATTCGGCATACGCTGCAATTCGTAGCGCACCGCCTCAGTTCGCGACTTGTCGCACGCGGCCAGGTAGATGTCCGCATGATCGGGCGCCGTGGCTGCCAACATGCGCGCCGCCCAGGCAGGCGACAAGCGATCGAGCACCACGATCAGTACATCCGGTGGTGGCACTTCGCGCATCAGATAGGTCGGCTCGTCGGCGAGCACTGCTTGCAACAGTTCTGCATCGAGCGTGGTATAGCGCTGCGCTTCGTTGATCAACGGCTGCAAGGTGGTGCGCCACGCCACAGGCATGCGCGACAGGATCCAATGCCGGTCTGCTGGATGCATGGTTGCCAGGGCGAGCGCCGCCTTTCGAGTTCCCCCCGGATTCACCGCTCTACCTCGGCGGTCTCGATCCATTGGCGCAGACGCAACAGGGCGGCTTCACGTTCGGACAAGGTGAGCCGGCGCGGCGTGCTGCTGCGCGCTGCCATTAACAGGGCGCACACAAGAAATAGCACTAGCGCGGCGATAACAGGATAAAGCCACCAGTACTTGCTTGCTACAACGGCGGAGGTAGCCGCTTCGTCAGCAACTGGCGCTTCAGGCGACACGACATCCGCATGCGGCACCGCCGTCATAGAGGTGCTCTGCGTCGCAATCGGCGGGGCTTCCGGTGGGGCGATCGCAGCAATATCCACCTTGTCCCCGCGTGACTCATCCAGACCAAGGCCGGCCGATACCACATCGGCAAGCTTGTTGATCTCACTGGCAGGCAGCGTAGCGGGAATCACGATCCCTACTGAAACACGCCCGATGCGTCCTGGCGCCTGGTCTACTTCTTCCTGTTCGCGGCCATGCGCGTATTCGACGTCGCGATCGCTGCTGGTCGTGCCGCTTTTCGAGTGCTCCGGATCGGCATCGTCGACGCTGTGGCCGGTAGCATTGATCTTTTCGTGCACCAGCAGTCCATTGCCATCCTTGCCTTGGGCAATGAGATGTTCGCGCACCTGCTTCACATGGTCATAGTTAAGACTGACGTCCACTGACACCGTGAAGTTATCGGTACGCAGCACACGATGCAGCAGATCACCCACGCGCGCGCGCAGCTGGTTTTCGAGTTGCGTCTGCGCATCCAGGCTATCGGAATTGAGCGCGCCATTCTCTCCCTGTGCCGCATAGCCGGACAATACCGTGCCCTTGTCATCTAACACCACCACTGACTCCGGCACGAGGCCATCGACCGCCGACGCTACCAGCCGCTGGATGCCAGCGACTCCACGTGCGTCCAGATGCTTGCCCGGACGCAGGCTCAGCGTGACCGATGCCTTCGAGGGATCCTGGTCTGGCGTGAACAGGTCGGAGCGGCGGATGGTGAGATGCACCCGCGCCGACGATACCTCGACAAGCGAGGAAATGGTGCGCTCCAGCTCCCCCTGCAGCGCACGCTGAAAGTTGATTTTCTGGGCGAACTCCGTAACCCCGTAATCGGAATCCTTGAATAGCTCGAAACCGACGCTGCCTCCCTTGGGAATACCCTGCGATACCAATTTCATGCGCGTCTCGTACACCTGCGCATCCGGCACCATGATGGATTTGCCTTCATCCGCCAGGCGATAAGGCACCTGCATCTGGTCAAGCGCGCTGGTGATCTCCGCCGCGTCCGACTCGCGCAAATCACGGAACAGAACGCCATAGGGCGGATGCGTGACCCACCACGAAGCAATGCCGACGATACCCGCGATCAGCAGGATGCCGAGCGCGAATGCGAGGCGCGAACGAGTGGACATGGACGCGAAAAACTGCCGCATATGAATTTCCTGAATGCCGGTTTTCTATGCTCTCTCCCAACCGGGAGACAGCTATTGCTCAAAGCTGCATGTTGGTTAGGTTCTGATAGGCATCGACAATGCGATTGCGCACCTCTACCGCCAATTGGAGCTTTAGCCGCGCATGCTCCATCGCAATCATGACGTCATGAACGGGAATGTCCTCGCCTGCAACCAGCGCACGCGCCGCCTGATCCGCCTGCTCAAGGCTACCGTTGAGCTCGCCGACTTGCGAGCCGAGCATCTGTACGAAACCCGGGCCGTTGTTGCTCATTTCGTCGAGGTTGGTCTCGCGCACGTCGATCGCACGAATTTCCATCGGAGCGATCGTCGATCCTTCAATCGGTGCTACGTTCATGAGTTTCCACCCACGTCGAGCGCGTGCAACGCCATGCTGCGCAGCGTATTGAAAGCACGCACATTGGCTTCATACGCGCGGCTGGCATCCATCAGCGCACTCATTTCGGTAACCATGTCCACGCGCGGATAACTCACCATGCCATTCTTGTCGGCGGCCGGATCGGTCGGGTCATGTTCTTCGCGCGTATTGGCGTCGTCAGCCAGCATTACGGGCTGCGAAGGCACGCTGTGACCGGTGTCGCCGATCATGTCGCTGAAACTGGCGGCGTACGGCGCACTTACGTGCATCAGTCGTGCCGGATGGCCGGGCTGGTTCGGCGTGTTGGCGATGGCAATGTTATGGCTGGCCGCTTCGAGGCGAAGACGCTCGTATTCCAAGCCGAAACGTGTCGCGGAAAAAATCTGATCGACGACCATGTTCAATCTCTCCCAGCCAAAGCCAGTTGCATCAAGGCGAAGCGCCGAGACATCACTGTCGTCAGCGATTGAAAGTCCACACTGGCGGTCTCCAGTTCCGCCACTTCATCATCCAGGTTAGCCGGCGCGTTCAGGGCGGAGTCGGCTGCGCTCACGGAATCACCGAGCGAGCGCGGCGTAATGGACTGCAGGCTTTGCGCATCCATATCCGGTTGATCGGCCGCCTCGCGCAACAATCCAGTGGCCTGTGCAAAATCTGCGCGCTCAGGCCGATAGCCAGCCACATCGACGTTGGCGATGTTGGCGCTGGCCACCTCGGCTCGTATGCGTGCCATGCTGATGCCGAGCCGCAGCGCTTCGGTAGTCAAATCCATGCTTGCTTCCTCATTGAATGACCAATTCGCCACGCAATGCGCCGGCGTCCTTGATCGATTGCAGAATGGTGATGACGTCGCGCGTCGAAAGATGGATCGCACGCAACGCGGCGATCAGGTCGGATACGGTGGCGCCGTTGGGGATGCTGACAAGGCGCGCTTCCGGGTCCTGTACATTGATATTGGCTTGCGGCACCACCGCAGTGCCGATGTTCCGCGACGGATTGACCATCACGCCATCGGGCTGCGACACCAGATAATCGGTCTGCACCTGGATGCGCAGATCGCCCTGCGAAATAGTCACCGCCCCCAGGCGCACGTCACCGCCCGACACCACGGTACCCGTGCGCTCATTGACCACTACGCGCGCGATCTGATCCGGCGTGACCGGCACGTTCTCGATCAATGAAATGGTCTGCACCAGATCCACCGGCGGAGTCGCGAAAGTCACGCGCACCTTGCCTGCGTGTTCGGCCACCGCCTCGACGCCGGCATTGCGGCGCAACGATTCGGCGATGCGCTCGGCGGTGGTGAAGTCCGGCTGATACAACACGACGTCGAGCGTACGGCCATCTTCATCCAGGCCAAGCGGTGCTTCACGTTCGACAGTTGCGCCATCGGGGACGCGGCCAACGGTCGGATGATTCTTCTGATCCAGACTGCCGAACGCGCGGACTTCGTAGCCGCCAACCGACAGCGCACCTTGTGCTAGCGCATATAGCTTGCCGTCCGGGCCATTCAACGGAGTCAGCAACAAGATACCGCCACTGAGACTGTGCGCGTCGCCCAGCGACGATACCGACACGTCCAGCTTCTGCCCGGATTCGGCGAACGCAGGTAGCGTCGCGGTCACCATCACAGCGGCCACATTGCGACTGTTGAGATCGTCTGGCGTAATGTTCACGCCAAAGTGACTCAGCGTGTTGGCCACCGATTGCACGGTCAGGCGATTCTTATTGGTGTCCCCCGTACCAGCCAGGCCGATCACCAGGCCATAACCAACCAGCGCATTGTCTCGCACGCCCTGGACACGTGCAATTTCCTTTAGGCGAACGCTGTTTCCCTGCGCCAGCGAGAGCGGACTTGCGAACACAGTGAGCAGCAGCGCGATAAGCAGACGTTTCATATCAAACCCAACCAGCGTGTAATACGGTAAAGAATGCTGTGGCGCTGGGCGGTCGAAATATCCCCTTTGCCGGTGTAGTGGATGTCCGCCTCGCTGATGCGGTTGGAAGGGATGGTGTTGGTGGGCGAAATATCTTCCGGACGGACCAGGCCGGCCAGTACGAATTGCTGCTTTTCGCCGTTGATTTCCACAGTCTGCTCGCCATGGATACGCAACATGCCATCGCCTTCGATCGCCACCACGCGCACGGCCAGCTGCGCCTGCAAGGTGCCTGCGCGCGTGGTATTGCCTTGCCCGGTGTCATCCCCATTAAGACCGAGTCCGTAGGTGTGCGTAGTGTTGTGATACTGCGCATTAGCGCCCAACTGTACGCCGCCACTCGCGTCCGTATTGGCACTGGCGGTGGCGCGTGCTGTTTCGGTTACCAATACGGTGAGCGTGTCACCGACCAGGTGTGCGCGCCGATCCGCAGCCAGTCCGCGATAAGCGTCGGGATCAATCATTGAGCCGGACGTGATCTGCGCTTGTACGGAAAACCCCACGCCTACCAACGCTAACGTGGCTATAAGCAAATATCTAGTCGACAACTTGCACTACTCCCTTGTTAGTAATGCGCGCATGCACCGGCGTCTCGGCACCATCGACGAGCACCAGCACGGTATCGCCAGCATTACCGCGTCCGATCGCAGTACCCTTGGTTTGCAACGTAATAACGCCATACTTGGCACTGACCTCGACCCGCTGCTGCCGGTCGACATCGGGGATATGTTCAAAGTCCTCCAGCAATACCGGGCTGCCAGCCAGCACAGCGTGCCGCAAGCGCATGTCATCGAGCTGGTGTGGATCGCTTACCCGCTGCCCCTGCATCGCAGCGACATCGGCATCGTGCGCGATGAATTTCAACGACGAAGCCACCGTACCTAGCGCGGCATCCGCTTTATAGACCTGCACATCATGGTGCACACTGACGGCGAACCACACCGTCGCCGAACGCACGACTTCTCCATTCACGCTGATTTCCACTGGCATGCCGACCCGTGCCCGTGGCCAACGGCCTTCCGGTTTGCGCGCCTTGATCGCCAACACGCCGGCAAGCACCTGTACGTCCTCCGGCTTGCCCACGACCTCGACTTGCGCCGCACCGTTGTCGTTTCCAAGACAGGCATTTAATTCGGCGCGCGCAACATCCACGATGCGTATGGACGCCACCGTTTGCAGAGACGGTAATGCCGATGCGCATACGGGCAGCGCGGCAAGCAAGATGATGGCAAGCAATCGATCCATGATTACTGGCGCAGATTGTTGATCGTGTCGAGGATCTGATCCGATGCCTGCAGCACGCGCGCATTGAGCTGGTATGCGCGCTGCGCGATGACCAGGGTCGCCATTTCGCTGACTATGTCTACATTGGAACCCTCCAGTGAACCTTGCAAGATCGCACCCACGCCGCTGTCATTCGGCTTGCCCACAGTGGGATCACCCGAAGCCTGCGTCGGCACGTAATTGTTGCTGCCGACCGATTGCAGGCCTTCCGGCGAAGGAAATGTGCTCAATTCAAGCGTGCCGAGCAGGGTCTGGCTGGTACTGCCGCCGACCTGCGCATAGATCTGGCCATTCTGGTTGATCTGGATATTGCTGGCATCCGGCGGCACTTGGATGTTCTGCGATAGGCGATCGTCACTGGCTGTGACGAGATAGCCGTCACTATCTACATGCAGCTGGCCGTCGCGCGTATAAAGATGATTGCCGTTCGCGTCGACTACTTCCAGAAAGCCTTCGCCCTGGATACCGATATCCCAGGTATTGCCGGTCTGTTGCATTTGGCCCTGCGAAAAAACTGAACTGGTGGACACTACTTCGGTGCCGGCACCTGATTGCTCGGGCGTAAGGCCTGCTTGTACTTGCGACGGCGTGATCACCGCGATGTCGCCAAACGAAACGCGCTGCGACTTGTAGCCGGGCGTCTGCATATTGGACAGGTTGTTCGACAAAGTGTCGATCTGGCTCTGCGTGCTTTGCAAGCCGGAGGTGGCGATGTAGAGAGCGTCGATCATGAGTGCGTCCTTAAGTGTTGTCGCCGATATGGTTGATGCCTTCCTGCAGTGCTGCGTCGTAGGCCTGGATGGCGCGCTGGATCGACTGCGCATGGCGTGAAAGCGCCATCAGACGCACCATTTCAGCGCCGGGATCCACGTTGGATTGCTCCAATGCGCCTTGCTGTACGCTGCCAATGAATTGGCCGTCATCGTTGCCTTTGAAGCTATATAGGCCCTCGCCCATATCGCGTAGCTCGGTGGCTGTGTCGACATTGACGATGCGCAGTGTGTCCACGCTGTCCGTACCGTCGGTAATTGCACCCGATGCATCGATATGAACGTTCGAATGGCTGAGCGTGATCGGCCCAGATTGTCCCAGCACCGGATGGCCGGCGGCATCGACCAATTGTTGATCCGCATCAATATGGAACTGCCCGTTGCGGGTCAGCATGGTCTGGCCATTGACGTCGACCGCGAAAAAGCCAGGACCGCGAATTGCCAGGTCCAGCGCGTGGCCGGTGGTGGAAAGGCTGCCGTCAGCCAGATTCAGCGTTGGCGTGTCGTCCAGCAAACCAGTGCGGAAGTCGGAGGCCAGTCGTTCGGCGCGATAGCCCACCGTGCGCATGTTGGCGACGTTCTGACTGAGCACGTCGAGCTTATCGACGTCGTTGCTCAGGTAACGCGCGATGCCAGGGATAATATTGCTCAAGCAGAACTCCTCAGGCGGCGGAAGCGATGGCGGTGATGGTGCCGAAGGCCTTCACCATCACGGTGGAAGGCACTTCGTTGATACCCAGCACGGTGACGTGTGGCAGGCTGCGTTGGATCAATGCGCGAAGATGGCGGCGCACCAGGCTCGGGCACAGCAGCACAGGCAGATGGCTGCGCGCCATCATCGCCTCGGACTGCTTGGCCAGCCCTCCAAGCAGCGCCTCAAGCTGCGCCAGATCGGTAATCAAGCTACCTGCCCCTTCGCGCTGACGAATAGCGGAAACGATCGAGCGCTCCAGTTCCGGCGCCAACGTCAATACGTGCAATTCGCCTTGTGCATTGCTCACCCGCTGGCATATCGCCGGCCCGAGGCGTTCACGCACCCGCTCGACCAGGTCATCGGTCTGCTTGTGCGTCTTGCCGGCATCGACTAGCACCTCAAGAATGGTTTCGACATTGCGGATGCTGACCTGTTCACGCAACAACTGCTGCAGTACCTTCTGCACGTCGGTATACGACATCACACCCGGAACGAGCTCATCCACCAGCGATGCCTGCTGCTCACGCACACGTGCAACCAGGCGCTCGGTCTCCGCACGGGTGAGCAATTCGGGCGCATGACGCTTGGTCACCTCGCCCAAATGCGTAATCAGCACTGTTTCGGGATCAACCAGCGTGTATCCGGCGCCACGTGCGTACTGGCGTTGCTCAGGACTGATCCACTGTGCCGGCAGGCCGTACGCCGGATCGCGCGTCTCGCGCCCTTCCAGCTTGGGTCGCTTGCCGCCCGGATTGATCGCCAGCAAGGCGTCGAAGCGCAACTCGCCGCGGCCGACGCGCGAACCCTGCACCTGGATGTCATAGGCGTTTTCTTCCAGCGGCGAACCCTGCACCAGCTTCACCTTGGGCAAGATAAAGCCGAAATCGAGGGCGAACTGCTTGCGGAATGTACTGATGCGGTCTCCCAGGTCCAGTCCACGTGCTTTGTAGGCAGCGGCAATTGCACTGCCGAGATGGATCTCGACCGGCTCGACCGACAACATGCGATACAAATCGTCTTCTTCCCGCCTGGCCAGGGGTTCAGGCACTTCTTCCTTGATATCTCCCGCGGTATTGCCAGAGCGCGACGCAATAAAAGTCAGCGACGCCACGCCGAGCAACACCAGCAGCACCGGCCATGCCGGCAGGCCGGGCAACACCAACAAGCTACCCAGCGCCAACGACACGATCAGCAAGGTGCGCGAACTCGACAATACCTGCTTGGCGATTTCCGTGCCCAACTGTGCATCAGACGCGGCGCGCGTAATGATGATGCCGGTGGCGACCGCGATCACCAACGATGGGATCTGCGTGACGATGCCATCGCCGACGGTGAGCAAAGTGTAGCGGTGCACCGCATCCGTCCACGGCAATCCACGTTGCACCATGCCAACCGTAAGACCGCCGATGATGTCGATCAGAATGATCATGATGCCGGCGATCGCGTCGCCTTTAACGAATTTGGTAGCACCATCCATGGCACCGTAAAAACTGGCTTCCTTCTCGACATGGCTTCGCCTGCGCTTGGCCTCATGCTCGTCGATCAGGCCCATGTTCATGTCGGCATCGATGCTCATCTGCTTGCCAGGCATACTGTCGAGCGTGAAGCGCGCCGCCACTTCCGCGACACGCTGTGCACCGTTGGTAACGACCACATACTGCACGACCACCAGGATCAGGAACACCACCAGCCCAGTCACATAGTTGCCGCCAACCACGTATGAACCGATTGCGTTGATCACGCGCCCAGCATTGCCCTTGTCCAGAATCAGGCGCGTGGCAGAAATATTCAGCGCCAGACGAAACAACGTGGTGATCAGCAATAGCGAAGGAAAGGTAGAGAAGCTGAGCGGCGAATCGGTGAAGAAAGTAATCAGCAATACCAGCAGCGCGCCGGTGAAATTGAGCACCAGCAGAAAATCCAGAAGTGCGCCCGGGATTGGTGTGAACAGAATGATCAGGATCGCGATCATCCCGAGCACCAGGATCACGTCACGCTTGCCGCTCCATAGTTGGCCGAACAATGAATTCACGAAAAAATCCTGTTGCCGGGACGCTTCATCAGCCAGCGGTAGATCGGCGCCAGCGGCTTGTACAAATGGGCGGGTACGGCGCGGTCGATCTTGCATTCGCGGTACAAGGCGCGCGCCAGTTCAGGCGACCTCAGGCACGGCACGCCCGATTGCGCGGCAAGCATGCGCATGCGCGTCGCCACCGCATCACTACCCTTCGACAGCACGATCGGTGAACGCATGGACTTGGGCCGATACTTCAGCGCGATTGCCAAATGGGTTGGGTTGGTCAGCAGCACATCTGCTTCCGGCACGCGGCGTACCGAGCGCGAGTGCTTCAACAGTTCGGCCATCAAGCGGCGGCGTTTCTGCCGGATTTCCGGGTCGCCCTCGCGACGCTTGTGTTCGTCCTTGATGTCGCGGCGGCTCATGCGCAGCTTGCGTACGTATTCGCGCCGCGAGAACATCAAGTCCAGCAGTGCGATCAAGGTGAGCAACACCAGCATCCAGGTGGTAATCCTCACATAAGTCGAGCGCAGCAATATTCCGATGCTCGATGGCGCGGCAAGCGCGGCGGCCTGCACCCTGCTGCCAATGTCGCCGGCCAAGATCCATGCCAGCGTGCCGAGTACGCCGAGCTTCAAGCTCAACTTGAACAATTCCCATAACAGGCGTAACGAAAAGATCCGCTTGGCACCCTGTGCCGGATTGAGTCGGCTGAAATCCATCTTCAATGGTTCAGTGCTGAATACCGGGCCAGTCTGGATCAGATTGCCAACCACGGCCGCCACCAGCACTGCAATGACCACCGGCACCATGGACTGCCATGCCGGTTGAAAGGTACGTTGCAGCCATGCGATCAAACTGGCCGATGGCACGGGCGCATTGCCTGCCATCAACAATGTACGGCTGACCGAACGCGCAAAGGCTGCCGCGATGTTGTAGGAGGCGGCGGCCATGGCCACGCTGAAGACGATGATCACAATCACGCCGCTCAGATCGGCGCTGCGCGGCACCTGTCCTTTCTCGCGAGCTTCCTGCAGGCGGAACGACGTAGGTTGTTCGGTCTTGCTCTGGTCGTCGGCAGCCATCAATGCACTCCCAACGGCGAGAGCACTGTGAATGCATCACGGTACATGCGCTCAATCAATGATGGCGCGAGATGCAGCGATCCGGCCAGCAAGACAAAGCCCGCCAGCACCTTGATCGGCAATGCCACGAAATACATATTGGCCTGCGGCATCGAACGGCTGGCATAAGCCACCGCCAGATCGATCGCGAACAAGCCGAGCATAGTCGGTGCCGACACCATCAGGCCCAGCAGGAACTGCGACGACAACTTGGACAACAAGGTATCGGGCGATACCAGCACGCTACCGCTGCCTAATGGCACTACCTGGATCGATGCCACCATGCCCTGCAGTAGCAGCAGATGTAATCCAAGTGAAAAGAACACCAGCATACCCGCCCACTGCACTACCGTGCCGGCCAATGCCTCTGTCGCATGCGTGCCCGGATTGAACAGACTTGCAGCGGCAACCCCGGATTGCATGTCGAGTACGCGGGCAGAAAAACCCAGCGCAGCCATCGGCAGGAATACCGCGAGGCTCAGCGTGAACCCCAGCACGCATTCGCCCCCCATCGCCAGCACGAATGGCAATGGCTGGTCGGGGTCCATATGCACTGGCGACGTATGGTTCACAGCTACGGCCATCATCGTCAGCGCCAACAGTACGCACATGCGGATTGGTGCCGGCACCCAATTAAGAGGGGTAAATGCCGGCACCATCAACAAGGGCGCGAACCTCGCCATGGCGAGGAGAAATACGCCGATCAATGGATCGAATGCTCCCACCTTTACATCCCTGCGATGAGGCCGAACAAATGCTTCGAGAATGCGACGACGACCGCCATCATCCAGGCACCGGTGACGAGGAACATCGCCACCACTGTGATCAGCTTGGGAATGAAGGTGAGTGTCATTTCCTGGATCTGCGTAACGACCTGAAGAATGGAAATCACTACGCCGATCGCTAGCGTCGCCAATAGGATTGGCGCGGAAACTTTGGCCGCTGTCAAAAGTGTTTCCGACAGCAAATGCATCGCGGTATCGCTATCCATGCTCAGCCCTTTGGACGCACCAGTTCGCGCAGCCTGAAAATGAAATCCGCCGGCACCATGGCTGCGCCCGGAGTACGCGCAATGATGCTGTCGATGACGCCACGCGCCTCTTCCACTTGACCTTCGTCGAGTAACAGTACGCTTTGCGCATAACGCGCCGAGCGGCCTTGCGGATCCAGGCGCGTCGCGCGTTTGATTGATTCTTCCGCTTCTTTACGCTCGCCGCGCAAAGCATGAACTAGCGCAAAGCCCCCGTGCGTTTCACCGAAAGTGCGATCCAATGCGAACGCCTTGTCGAAACTGTGCTTCGCACCGGCGAGATCACCCTGCATCAGCTGGCACCAGGCCAGTGCATGCCAAGTACCGATGTGGCCGGGCATTTGCAGCGAAGCGCGCTCCAGCAAGGCACGCGCATCCGCAATATCACCGCCGAGCATACGTACCTGACCCATACCCAGCCAAGCGCGTCCGGACTCGGGATGGCGCTCGAGCAAGCACTCGAACACTTCGCTGGATTCTTGCAATTGCATCGACCATAGCGCGAGCGTGCCGCGTACCAATGCGGCCTCGTGCTGATCTGGATTGGCCTTCAGTGCCTGTTCGGCTTCGGCTGCTGCGCGCGCATTGTCGCCAAGGTCAAGCCATAGCAGCGCGCGGACTCCCTGCACTTCGGACAAACGTGCGCCGCTTTGGACTGGCGCAAGCACCTCCAGCGCGGCCTGCATTTGCTGCTGCTGGTGCAGAATGCGCGCCTTCAACAGCGCCATCGCCACTGGGTCGCCCTGGCCGTCTTTGGCGCGTTCCAGCGTTTTCAGTGCTTCTTCGGCACGGCCTTCAACAAGTTGCGCGTAGGCAAGATCGTGAAAAACACCGGAGGGAATGTCCTTCATGTTGGACACCAACGACTGCAACACTTGGATAGCGCGCTTTGTATCACCGCGCAACAGCGCGCAGCGCGCCTCGCGGAAGCGCACAGCCGGTAATTCACTCATCGATGGCAATGCTTCGACAATGTGCTTTGCCGCTTCGTCCACCCGCCCGGCGGATAACAGCTCGTCGAGCAGATCGCACAACAGAATGGGGTTCTCGGGGTCGTGATCGGCAAGCGCCGACAACTGGGAAGCGCGGTTCACGCCGCCCTCCTAAACTTTTCCGAGAAATGCCAGATAAGACAGGCGGCAGAGATCAAGGCGATCTCCGCTCTTTTGACTTGCCACAACACGATTACTGCTCCTTGCATACGGACTGCCTGTCCGTACGCCCCCTGTTCCGCATTCCTTACAGCATCCTTACGACCGCGCGGATCGTCTGGTCCTCAACGCCTTCTCGCTTACCGCGCCACACCCCAATGTGACGTAAGTCAAAACCGTTTCGCCAAGTAATCTAGGGTCGATCTTCACCCACTGTCAACAAACTTCTCACAGTTTCTTGGCGCCATTAAACGTAGCGCCTGAAAAAATCAGAAAATCGCAAATTCTTGTTGTGATACGGAACCTCTCTCCACTTATATTCACTAACGTGAAGATTCCGTGATGAAAGGTGAGGCCGTTAAACTATCTCGATAGCGCTTCTCTTAAGGACCAATCTAAGTGGCCACCCATCGCATAGCACCATCCTCGTCGCTGATTGAAATCCTACGAACGCTGGCACGGGAACGCACACAGGCCACATCGCACGGCAGCCATACCCATCGGCCCGACGCTGACAATCAGCTCACGCCTGTCTCGCGCAAGCACGATGTGCTGGCATTACGCGAGCGGCTGCGCGGATTAGCAGAAGGAGCCGATTCTTTCGACACGCAGGCTATGTCTCAAGCAAAAAATCAAGTAATACGCGAAATCCTGTTATGGGAATTCGGTAACGATTTCCGCGTGGACTCGCAGTTCCTGCCGATGGTCGATGCCATCGACAAGACCCTCGATGCCGATGCAGGTCTAAAGCAACGCTTTATCGATTTGATCGTCGATTTGCGTAAATGATTGAAGAGAGCTGGCTCCTCATTCCCTTCTTCCAGTTTCTACCGGAGATTCGCAAGGTCATATACATCACCAACGCGATCGAATCCTTGAACATGGTGATGCGTAAATACACGCGAAATCGGCGCATTTTTCCGAACGATGATGCGGCACTGTCGTACTTTCGCCTGATCCCCTAGTGTGGCTGCGGCCTCCCCAGCGTTTCACCCCGACACGCCACCGATGGTAAACGGTGAGACCCCTGATGCACATTTCCAACCGATGCACGAAGGCCGCCCACGACAGACATCGGCAGATCAGTCGGTCACCGACACCTTTGCCAAGTTCAGCATCACCGTCAGCGGTTCGATCGGCGACTCGACGAAGCCGTGGTGCAGGTAAAAACGCTTGGCATCCTCGTTGATGGCATGGCACAGCAACGCGCGGATACCCATCTCCTGCGATAACCGCAGCGCACGCAGCACAGCGTCCTTGAGTAACCCGGCACCGATGCCCTGACCCGCCCAGTCGACATGCACCGCCAGTCGGCCAAGCACAACCACCGGGATGGGATCGGGCATGTTGCGGCGGATGTTGCCGGGGGCCTGATCGTGCGAGACGGCACCGGCGGCTAAAGCGTAATAGCCCATCACGTCCTCATCGGCGCACACCACGTAGCAGCGTGATGCGCCGTCTTGCTGGTTCCGCCGGGCACGCTGTTTCAGCCAACTTTCTAGATCCGGCTCGGTACAGCGGAAGCCTTCCAGTCGATGAGCATCGGTGAGTGGCGTCGGCGCATGAAGCGTCGGCCGGATCACGCCTCCCACGGTGCCTGCCGACGCAGCAGTTTACGCAGCGCCGCACCTTGCTCTACCGGGGCATCCAGCAGCGCCTGGAAGCGCTTGAAGCGGGCGGCATCCAGGGCAAACACCGTCTGATCCAGCAGCACTTGACGCGCCTTCTCGCAAGCGGCCTCCAGCATGAAGTCCGTCCGGCTCTTACCGGCCACCTGCGCCGCCTGATCGATCAGACTACGCTGCGGCGCCAGAGCACGCAGATTGATGATGGTTTGGCGGGCGGTGTTGGTCATGACGGCACTCCTTATGTATACACATTGTACACACGAGATTCGCCAAGCACCACCCCGCCCATTCAGCTTTCCTCGGCCGCCTCGGCATCGAGCGTAGCCAGCAGCGTATTCCGATCGGCCGCCGGCACTTCCGCCGCACGCGCGACGAGGTGCAAGCATCGGCGACCCACTGGCTATGGACATACAACCACGAGCGTCCGAACATGGCGCTCGATGGCATCACACCCATGCAGAAATTGGCCTTGGCCGCTTAGCTCCACTTTTGGCGAGCACTAAAAGCGGGGGGATTACATAGAGACTCGCACAAACTGAACATCACTTGTTGTAGTGAAGGTCGTAACCGGAGAGCTGTCGTCGTAAGGAGAATTCCACCCACGAGCAATGAATGGGGTATTGGCTTCATCAGCGGTAATCGTAATTCCATTTGCGATCATTTCGCTCAACGGACTTACGACTGTCGTGCTGAACCGCCCCGGGATTCGCGGAGGCTCCAACTCTTGAGAGAATGGAGCCATGACAAAGTTAAAACAGTTTTCCCCGGAAGTCCGCGAGCGTGCGGTGCGGATGGTGCAGGAGCACCGTGGTGAATACCCATCGTTGTG
>NZ_JADIKJ010000026.1:0-25239 GCF_044904675.1 Dyella jejuensis
TCCTCGATCACGCCACGCTCAGCGCGGGTCAAAACCTGGGCCTGGCCGCCGGCCACGATCTCACCGCCACCGCCAGCACCCTCACCGCCGGTGGCGATGCGCAACTCATCGCCGGGAACAACCTCCACCTCGACGCAGCCGGCAGCACCCAGCGCCAAGGCACGCGGATGAACGGCCAGGCGACCACCAAGCACGCGGTCACCGCGCTCACGGCCGGCGGCAGTGCCGTGCTGGCGGCGGGTTACGACGTGAACAGTCAAGCGAGCAACCTGCACGCCGGTGACACGCTGGCAGTGAGTGCCGGTCACGACGTCCACCTCGCCACCGTCACCGACAGCACTACGCAGGCCAAGCAGGGCTTTGAGGGCAACACGCTGGTCGGCACGCAGCGCACCGATCAGCCGCTGCACGGCAATATCCTCGAGGGCACGAACGGTATCGCGATCAGCGCCGGCCACGACCTCAACGCCACCGCCGGCACCATGAACGCATCCCAGGGCAACGTGGCGCTGGTCGCCGGCCACGACGTCAGCCTGGTCGCCGGCCAGGAAACCCACACCCAATCGCAAGACACCCGCACCGCCAGTGGCAACGTCCTCAGCCACCGCAGTACCACCACCCACGACGTGATCGGGGACACCGATGCCATCGGCACGCAGATCAGCGGCCACACCGTGAGCGTGGCCGCCGGCCATGACCTCACCGCCCAGGCGGCCTACCTCAACGCCGACAACGCGCTGACCCTGGCCGCCGGCCACGACGTCACCCTCGCCGACGCGCACGACCTGCATCAAGAAGAGCACGACAGCGAAACCCGCAGCTTCAGCTTCTTCAGCACCAGTTCCAAGCGCTTCGGCTCGGTCGATCCGGAAGGGCGCAGCAATCAAAGCAGCATTGAGATCAACCAAAGCACCAGCGTCGGCAGCGTGCTCAGCGGCGACAGCGTCACCGTCGCCGCCGGCCACGATCTCAGCGCCACCCACGCGCAGGTGGTGGGCACGAACGACGTCGCCCTGGCGGCCGGCAACCACCTCACCCTCGATGCCGGCCAGAACACCGACGACGTCAGCCAAACCCAGAGCACCCGCCACACCGGCCTGATGAACAACGGCGGCCTGAGCGTCCTGATCGGCAACCGCAGCACGAAGGACGGTTACAGCGAACACGACGTCAGCTACACCGGCAGCATCGTGGGCAGCCTGAACGGCAGCGTCACGCTCAGCGCCGGCAACCATGTGCACATCACCGGCAGCGACGTGCTCAGCCAGACCGGCACCGCCATCGTGGGCAACAACGTCACCATCGATGCGGCGGTGGGTACCAGCGATATCCGCCAGACGCACAAGGTCAGCACCGGTGGTATCACGGCAGGCTTGAGTGGTGGCCTCGCCAACACCGCACAAGTCATGTATGGCCAAGCGCAAGCGGCCCATCGCACGCAAGACAGCCGAGTCAAGGCCGTCTACGCCGCACAATCCGCTTACACGGGTTATGAAGCCTATGGCGCATACCAAGACGCGGCTATGCAGGCTGCAAAAAATGGAACGAGCACCAGTTCTGGCATCAATCTTCGCGTAGGCATCGGAGGTAGCAGCGCCAGCACCACGACGACCACGCACGATGACACCGCCTACGGTAGCCACATCAACAGCGCAGGCAACGTCACCCTTGCCGCTACCGGTGGCGATCTGGACATCATCGGCAGCCAAGTCAATGGACAGAACGTGGCGCTTGCGGCCGCCAACCATCTCAACATTCTCAGCCAACAAGAAAACCACACGCTGGAAAGCGGCAACAAGAACGCCAGCGGTGGCGTCGGCGTACAAATTGGCAGCGGCGGCTTAGGCTTCTATGCGCAAGCCGCCGTTGGCAAAGGCAGCGCGCACGGCAACGGTATAACCCATGCCGACAGCACGGTGAACGCAAGCGACACCTTGACGCTCATCAGTGGCAACGACACCACCATCAAGGGCGCGCAGCTCACTGGCAACCAGGTACTTGCCAACATCGGCAACCATCTGCTGATCCAGAGCGAGCAGGACACCGACGACTACGCCAGCCAACAATGGCAAGTCGGCGGCGAAGTCGTGGTGGGAGCAGGCGGTAGCGGCAGCTTCAACTACAGCCAGAACAAAAGCAGCAGCCACTACGCTGGCGTGACGCACGTGAGCGGCATCCAGGCCGGTGATGGCGGCTTTGATATCAACGTACATGGCAACACGCATCTCAACGGCGGTGTCATCGCCAGCACCGCCGATCCGGGCAAGAACAGTCTCACGACCGGAACGCTCACCTACCAGGATATCCAGAACGAAAGCAGTGGCAAAGCGTCCGGCAGCAACTACGGCGCGGGCAGCGATGTACTCAGCGGCAGCAAATATGCCATCGGCAAAACAATAGTCGGCAACATGATGAGTGGTGGCAGCGATAGCGAAGGCCACAGCAGCACCACGCACAGCGCCGTGGCTGGCGGCGCGATCACCATCACGGATGGACAGGCCCAGCTAGCGCTTAACGGCAAAACGACACAAGCAGCCATGGCCGGATTGAGCCGCGACGCCAGCCTGGATCAGGACGCTCTCACGCACCCCGATCTCGCCACGTTGCAAAACAATGTCGAGTACGAGCAGGCATTGAACGGGCTGGGTTATCAGGTCGGTACGCACTTCACGGATGAAGCGTACCGCACGATGTTTATCAAGGCGGCAAATGTTTATGAAGTGGCTTACGACAAGGATGGCAAGCCGATTCCAGGCCGTATGCTGACGGACGAAGAAAAAATGAGCTTGCAGCCAGGCAAAGATGGCGCTGTTTATATCTCCGACAACGGTATCTTTAATGACGACAAGGCGGCTGCTAAATATGCCGATCAGCACAGCACGTCGAGCGGACCTCAGTACTACATCGACTTCCCGGAAGCCAGCAACGCATTATCTGAATTGCTTGTGGCAGGGTATCAAAAAAATCTGGAGAACGACTTTTTTGGGCTGACCAATGCGACCGTAGAAACCAAAGACATGATGCTTCTCTACGGAGAAACAGGACTGCACTTCGACGGACACAGCCGAGGATCAATGACGATTGGAAATGCGATGGAGTCGATAGCTAGGATGTCTGGTTCACAGGGCATTCTCTCCAACACAACAGTGGGTTTCTTTGGCCCTGCTTACAACGCAGCTAAAGCCGATCAAGTTCTGAGCCTTCTACAAGATCGCAATGCAATCGCCGATCCAAATCAATGGCAGAACATGGTGCTGACGATGCAGAACCATATTGATGATCCGGTGGGACGCTTTATTGGAGGTAATCCGCCGACAGGTGGGACTACTCCTGACGGTACTACGCAACTTGGGCAGATGATTCGGGCGGCAACTGGGCAGCAGAATAGCTCACATAACTGCTACGGAAGTCCAGTTGGGCAAAACAACTGTGGAGCTTTTTGGGGTAATTCTTTAAATAACAAGGCTGTAACAACGCCGGTTAATACCTTGGGGAAAGAAGGAAGATAGAAAAGAAGGAAGATAGAATGGGTAAGAAAATCCTTGTTTCATTTGCCATTTTTCTCAATGGATGTCTTGGATATAAGCCTTTTCAGCCACCTCCTAGCGGAAGTGAGATATGGAAAAAAGAAGGTGCTTCAGAAGCCATGGTTACGTTGGCGCTTTTGGAGTGCGGTTCGCGTGAGCCGAGAGGTCGTGTTCCAGGTTTGCAAGAAACAGAGACCGTAAATGATGACGTACTCACAAGGCTATGCATGGAAAAGAGCGGCTTTACTTCTGATTCGCAATATTCAGCGGCGAATTTTTGTCAAATGCTAGGTAATAAACCTACGGCTTGCAATCCTGGGATAGTGCCTCCTACACGAGATGTAAGCCGTAGATTAAACAGTCAGTTCTGTAAAGCCTTTCCCGATGCAGATGTGTGTCATTGAGTGGTGTTGCCTAGGCGGTTAGAAAACTGATCAGAGATTAGAGCGCGTGCCGTTGGGTGCGCTATAAAAACCCAGATACACAGTTCGTTTGACAGACCCCGGTATAGGAACGTCTCACAATTGTTATGGAATTGGCGGAAACGGTCGATGCCCTCAACTTTGGGCTAATTCGCCACTGGGAATGCCTGTGCTTGTTCCGGCTTCAAAAAAGTAAATTGATAAAAATTATCATGAAAAAGGCTCAGGTATTTTTGATTTCGCTCCTGATTCTCATTGTTTCGGGCTGCTTTGGTTTCAAGCCATTTCAACCTAATCCACCGGAATATCAACTTTGGTCAAAGCATGGCGCTACAGATATGGATGTAAAAAAGGCGATGCTCGAATGTGGTTATCCAAATCCATATGAAATAAGAACACCAACTTCATTGACAACTTTAAATGAAATCGTGCTTATAAGTAGATGCATGAATACAAGCGGATTTTCATATAAAGAGCAAATTAATTTTTGCGTTTATCATAAAGAATTAAATGCTTGCCAGATGGATGGTGGCGTTGCTAGAGATATAAATAAGCGTAGATATGGAAGATTCTGCTTAGCACATTCAAGTGATCCTGTTTGCCGCTAGTTATTGTGGCGAACGCGCGCGGCAATGCTCAGTCAACCGGATAAGCCACCCCATCCACCCACGTCTCGCGCACGGTCAACGTATCGTCCAGCACGGCAAAATCCGCGCGATAACCTGCCGCAATGCGTCCATGCGTGCGTTCCAGGCCGATCCATGCCGCCGGGTAGCTGCTGGCCATGCGAGAGGCTTCCGCCAACGGCAGGCCCAGCATGTGTACCGCGTTGCGCACGGCACCGGCCATGTCCAGTCCGGAGCCGGCCAGCACGCCGGCTTCGTTCTGGCAGATGCCATCGCGCATTGTGATGGTCTGTCCGTTGAGCACGTAATCGGGCCGCTCACTGCCGACGGGCGGCATGGCGTCCGTCACCAGCACGCATTTGCCGCGCGCCTTGGCGGCGATGGCAATGCGCAGGGTGGCCGGATGGACGTGGTGCCCGTCCACGATCAGCCCGCACCAGCTATGCGGGTCGTCCAGCGCCGCGCCGACCACGCCGGGATCGCGGCTGGCGAGCGGCGTCATCGCGTTGTACAGATGGGTGAAGCCACGCACGCCCGCATCGAGCGCGGCGCGGGTGGTGGCGTAGTCGGCGGCGGTGTGGCCCGCGACAACGATGACGCCGGCTTCGCTCAGGCGTGCGATTACCTGCGCCGGGACCTGATCGGGCGCCAGCGTGAGCATCACCGCGCCGCGGTGCGGTGCGATCAGTGCCTCGATATCGCCGTCGTCGGGATGCCGGAACAGGTCGGCGTTGTGGATGCCTTTGCGCGCGGTGGCAAGGAACGGGCCTTCCACGTGGATGCCGAGGATGCCGGGAACGCGCTGCTCGATGGCATCGTCCACCGCCTGCAAGGCGGCATGCATCTGTTCGGCGGTGTCGGTGATCAGCGTGGGCAACATGCCGGTAGTGCCGTATGTGCGATGCGCTTGCGCGATGCCGCGCAGTGTTTCCACAGTCGGTGCATCGTTGAACAGCAAACCGCCGCCACCGTTCACCTGCACGTCGATGAAGCCGGGCAGCAGCCATTGACCCTTGAGATCGTGCTTCTGCGCTTCGGCGACGCGCGCATCGTCGTGCGCGACCAGGGCGGCGATACGCGCACCGCGCACCAGCACAGCCAGTCCGTCGCGTGGCCCATGCTCGCCGAGCACGCGCCCGTTGACCAAGGCGATAAGGGGATTCATCGGCATCACATTGTCTCCGTGACCTTGCGCAGATGCGGCGGTACGTCCGGATCGTAACCGCGCGCAAGCGACAGTGCGCTGGCGGCGCGATAGAAGCTCTGCACGGCCAGCAGTGGCGTCACGATCGGCTCGATGCCGGCGGGAAGCGGCAATACGTCCGCATCCTTTGTGCCGGGCGCGGCCACCCACACGCGCGCGCCGCGCGCCCGGAATTCGGCGGCCACCGCCAGGGTGTTTTCCAGCGTGCCGTCGTCCTGCGCGAGGAACAGCACCGGAAACCCTGCCCCGACCAGCGCCATCGGGCCATGCTTCACTTCCGCGGCGCTGAAAGCCTCCGCGTGCAGGCCGCAGGTTTCCTTGAGCTTGAGCGCGGCTTCCAGTGCCGCGCCGAAACCGTAGCCGCGCCCGACCACGTAAAGGTTGCTGACGTCGACCAGCCCGCGTTCCAGCGCGCTCCAGTCGCTATCCCAGCCACGGCGCAGATCTTCGGGCAGGCGCGCGATGGCGGCGTGCAGCGCGTGATCGTCGCGCCAGTGCGCGGTCAACTGCAGGATTGCCGCAAGCGTGGCGAGATAGCTCTTGGTAGCCGCCACGCTGCGCTCGGGGCCGGCGCGCAGCGGAATCACGGTGTCGGCCAGTTCGGCCAGCGGCGAATCCTCCACGTTGACCATCGCCAGCACGTAGGCGCCCGCCTTTTTCGCAGCTTGTGCGCTGCGCAGCAGGTCCGGGCTTTTGCCGGACTGGGATATCGCGACGAACAGCGCGCCATCGAGTTTGAGATTCGCGTCGTAGATCGAGGAAATCGAGGGCGAAGCCGAGGCGGTGATCAGTCCCAGGCGAGTCTCGAATACATATTTGGCATAAGCCGCCGCATGGTCGGAACTTCCGCGTGCGCAGGTCACGATAAAGCGCGGCGGATTCGCACGCAGCCGTTCGCCCAATGCTTGCAACAGCGAGGCGTTCTGCAACAACTGTCGTTCGACGGTGGCGGCGCTTTCCTGCGCCTCGTTGTACATCAATGTGTCACGAGCGGATTTCATGGGGGCTCCAGAAAGGTGGGGCGTGCAGGGCAGTGCCGCCGGATCCCGGGCGGGACAGGCGTGGAAGGGGAGGGCTGCATGGCCATGGCGCGAAAACGCGCGCGCAAAGAGCATGGCGATGGCTTTGAGGTAATGCAGGAAAGCGGGACAAGCCTGTCCCATGGTCGTCGCGCGCTCCCCGGCAGGGAGCGCCAGCGGTCATGTCTGGCGCGGCGGTGCCGTCGAGCCGCGCACCACCAGCTCCGGCATGAAGCCCTCGTTGGATGGCTCGGCATTCTGGTTTTGCAAGCCACTGATGAGGTGCAGGGCGGCATGTCGCCCGATTTCGCTGGTCGACTGCCGCGCGGTGGTGAGCGCGGGCCACGCTTGCTTGGAAAACGGGCTGTCCTCGAAGCCGGCGATGGACAAATCCCACGGCACGTCCAGTCCTGCCGAACGGGCGGCGGCCAGCACGCCGGCAGCAATTTCGTCGTTGCTGCCGAAGATCGCGGTAGGCGGTTCCTTCAAGGCCAGCAATTTGCGCGCGCCGCGGAAACCGTCGTCGAAAGCGTAGCGGCCGGGCAGGATCAGTTTGCGATTGATCGCGATGCCGTAATCCTTCAACGCATCCGCATAGCCCTGGTAGCGCTCCGGGCTGGAGCGGTGATGCGGTTCGCCCCACAGGAAACCGATGCGCGTGTGCCCGAGCTGGATCAGGTGTTCGGTGATCGCGTAGGCCGCGTCGTGGTCGTCCACGTAGACACAGGGCATGCCGTCCTTCGGGTCTTCGCGTGCGGCAATGATGCGCACGAAATCCACCTCGTTCGCTTTCAGCGTGGCGAGCAGGGCCGATTGTTCGGACATGGGCGGGGCCAGGATCAGGCCGGCCAGGCGCGCGCGCTGCACCAGCGCGACCAGTTCCTCGGCCAGGCCGGGGGCGGCCGAGTCGCAGGGATAGATCTGCAGGCCGAAACCCCGCTCGCGACACGCCGACAGCACGCCGTTCTGCATGTCGATCACGTAGTGTGCGTTCGGATTGTCGTAGACCAGGCCGATCGCATACGAATGCGAGCTGCTGCGCAGGCTGCGCGCGGAGGGGTCCGGACGGTAGCCGAGTTGCTCGATCGCCCGCTCCACCTTCTCGCGGGTCTCGGACCGCACCGCGGCTTCGTGGTTGATGACGCGGGAAACCGTCTTCAACGAGACGCCAGCGTGCTTGGCGACATCCTTGATGGTGGGACTGTGCAACGAGAATTCCTCCCGGGTGTCGGGTGGGCATCGTAGCCCAGTCGCCGGTTCGAGTGGTGGTCGCCAGGGTGCCGGCGTCTGACAGGTGAGGCATGCTTCAGCCCGCGCGGTTGCCCACGGCATGGCCGCGCATCCCGTAATACAGGATGTAGAGATAGCACGGCACGATGACAATCACGAACGCCAGCTGGAAGTCGATGTACTGCTTCAAGTGCACGAATGCCTGCGGCAGCAGCGCGCCACCCACGATGCCCATCACCAGCAGCGCCGAACCCAGCTCGGTATGGCTGCCCAGCCCCTTGATCGCCAGCGGGAAGATCGCCGGCCACATCATCGCGTTGGCGAAACCCAGTGCGGCGACGAACGCCACCGACACATAGCCGTGCGTGACATATGCCCCGATCGCGAACAGCACGCCAAGTACCGCCGAAACCGCCAGGTAACGCTGCTGCGAAATAAAGCGTGGAATCAGCACCAGGCCAAAGATGTATCCAGTCAGCATGGCCAGCATGGTGTAAGTGGTGAAGTGCGAGGTCACCTGCAGCGGCAGGCCGAAGCCCTGGCCGTAGGTATTGATGGCATCGCCGGCCATTACTTCCACGCCCACGTACAAGAACAGGCACAGCACGCCAAGCCACAAATGCGGAAAACTGAAAATGCCGCCGCTCCGGTGGCCGATGGCGCGCTCGCTGTTGGCGCCCGACGGTTTGATCTCCGGCAACGGCGACAACACGATCCAGATCGCCAGTACCACCAGCAGGCCGGCCATCGCCATGTAAGGCAGGAACACGCGCGAGGCGAATTCGTTGAGCAAGGCTTCGCGCGCCGGACCGACCGCCGTTTTCGCGACCCGGTCCTGGAAAGAATCGATGCCGGTCATCACCAGCGCACCGAACGTCAACGGCGCCAGCGCGCCGGCCACCTTGTTGCAGATACCCATGAAAGCAATGCGCTGCGCAGCGCTGTCGATCGGGCCAAGAATGCTGATGTAAGGATTGGACGCGGTCTGCAGCAGCGACAGGCCGGCGCCGATCACGAACAACCCGACCAGCGCGCCGGGATAGATGCGCATGCGCACGAACTCGCCGAACACGGCCGCGCCGATCGCCATGATGAACAGGCCCAGCGCCATGCCCTTCTTCATGCCGGTGCGCTTGAGCACCACGCCGGCCGGCAGCGCAAGCACGAAATACGACACGTAGAACGCGAACGGCACCAGGAACGCGCTGATGTCATCCAGCGCAAACGCCACCTTGACGAACGAAATCAGCGGTCCGTTGAGCCAGGTGACAAAGCCGAAAATGAAGAACAGCACGCCGATGATGATCATCGGCAACAAGGTCGACGAGCGCGGTGCGTCGGCGGTGTACGTGGTGGACGACATGTAGCAATTCCCCGTGAAAGACCCGATGCCGACAACCGACATCACCGTAGCGAGCTTTATTGTCCTCAAGACACAACGTTGTCAATCAAGTACCGGTCGCGGCGTTGCGAGGCGGCGTCATTCGATCCTTGTTCGCGTGCTGGACTGCTGCATCGCAGCAGGCTTGAAACCAGGTCTTTCGGCCTACAGGGCCGGTCATCATTTTCTTTCTATTCAATAGTTTGATTATTTTCATCTGAAACCGTGGCGACAGTGGTTTCGCGGCGCGGCAAACAGACTTTGAAGACAATCTTTACCACCTGTTGACAGCGTTGTCATTCCTGACCAGACTCCGCCATCAAGTCGACGACCAGAAGACGATTCCTACGAAACAAGTAGGGCTGGCGCGACAGAAGACGTAAGGAGGGGGCGTGGCTCAGGCTGTCATACGTGGCAATGCGCAATCGGCGCCATCACTGGAGCAGGCCTTCCTGGCTGCCGATGTGGGCGGCACGCATGCGCGCATCGGCCTGGTTAGCCCCCGTCCGGACGGACGCCGCCCCGTCACGGTGCTGGAATACCGCCGCTACGCTTGCGCTGAATGGCCAAGCCTCACGGCGGTGCTGAAAGACTTCGTCACCCAGCTCAGCGTCGGCACCCACGTGGAGCAATGCGCCGTGGCGAGCGCCGGCTATGTACTGGGCGACGCCATCGTCAACGACAACCTGCCGTGGCCCGTGTCCATCCGCGACATCCGCGAAACACTCGGCATCGCCAGCCTTGCGGTGATCAACGATTTCGAAGCGGTGGCCTACGCCACGCAGTTCATGACCCACGCCGACACCACCGCGGTGATCGAGACCACCGCGCCGCAGGTGGCCGGCCCGGTGCTGGTGATGGGGCCGGGTACCGGCCTGGGTTCGGCGGTACTGCTGCCGGGCAAGCCGCACGCCACGGTACTGGCAACCGAAGCCGGGCAGGTGGCGCTGGCGCCGGGCAACGAACTGGAGATCGAGATCCTGCGCTGGCTGGCGCGCGAACGCGCCCACGTTTCTTTCGAGCACGCGCTTTCCGGTCCTGGCCTGCTCAATCTTTACCACGCGATCTGCGCCTTGCGCGGTGCCTCGGCCGCGTTGCGGTTTCCCGCCGAGATAACGCGCCATGCGCTGGAACGCACCGACGCGGCGGCGGTGGAAGCACTGAACGTGTTCTGCGGATTGCTCGGCAGTTTTGTCGGCGATCTCGTGTTGCTGTATGGCGCGCGCGGCGGGGTATACCTCGCCGGCGGCATCCTGCCGCAGATCCGCGACCTGCTGCTGACCAGCACCTTCGCCGAGCGCTTTTTCAACAAGGGCGTGATGCGTCCTTTCCTGCAGCAAGTACCTGTACGACTGATGGAGCACGGCCAGCTCGGGGTCATCGGCGCCGCTGGCCTGTATTTGGACGGTCAGCATGCTCATTGACGGGCGCGCCGAGGAATTTTGAGAGACGACGTTTTTTCAATTGAACCGGGCGCAAGCCCATACGCCACACAGCACGGGCATGCCGCGAACATTTTCCGTTGCTGAAAAATGCCTCTGAGGGGAGGAAGCCATGTCACATCGCAAGACCCTATTAGCCGCGAGCATCATCGCGACACTATGCGTATCCGGTGCGCTGTATGCACAGGACACGACCCAGACCACGACCACGAGCACCGGCGTCGGCGCGTTGACCAGGAGCCAGGACACCGCGCAGAACAGCGGTAACAGTGCTGCCAACGCCAAGCAGTTGGCGACGGTCACCGTAACCGGCATCCGCGCCAGCTTGCAGGCGTCGATGGATACCAAGCGCAACGCCGACGCGATCGTCGATGCCATCACCGCCGAGGACATCGGCAAGTTCCCCGCCACCAACGTCGCCGAAGCGCTGGCGCAGGTGCCGGGCGTGACGCTCGACCGCAGCATTCCCGGGACCCAGCGCGTCAGCATCGACGGCATGGACCCGAGCCTCAACGTAAGCCTGCTCGACGGCCATCCCGTGGCACAGGCCGTGTGGCTGTTCGGCGACAGTCCGAACCGCGGCTTCAACTATTCGCTGCTGCCGCCGGAAATCCTCGGCCAGCTGGAAATCATCAAGAGCCCCGAGGCGCGCATCGTCGAAGGCAGCCTGGGCGGCACGGTGCTGATGCATACGGTGCAGCCGCTCGACGTGGCGTCCGGCACGATCAGCGGTTCGTTCGGCGCCAACTACAACGACATGGTCGGCAGCTCGCGCCCGAACGGCTCGGTCTTCTACTCCTGGCATAACAGCGACAAGACCTTCGGCGTCGACGTATCGGCCGGGCACTATGAAGAGTTCACCAGCCGCGAAGGCATGGAGAACTACGGCTATACCAGCGTCTCCTCGCTCAATACGTCCGCCCTGGCTGCCGGCAACACCGCCATCCAGAATGAACTCAATGCCGGCCAGATCAAGCCCGGCGACCAGGTGCCGAACGAAGTCAGCGCCTCGAACTTCCAGCAGACCGAAAAGCGCGACAGCGTACTGGTCAACCTGCAATACCGCCCGAACCAGAACTTCGAGAGCACGCTGAGCCTGATGTACATGAGGGACAACCTCAATAACGTCAACCAGTCGATGTACCCGTGGGCGACCAACCAGCCCGGCGGCATCACCTCGCTGGTGGAAGGCCCGAACGGCATCATCGTCGGTGGCACCCAGGCGGGCACGCCGTGCTTGAACAGCACGACCTGCACCAGCACCGCCAACACCACCATGGACAACTACGCCCGCGGTTCGACCGTGACCACCAAGGGCGTGGACTGGAAGGGTACCTATTACGGCGACGGCTGGCGGCTGGCGGCCGACCTGGGCGTAAGCGCCTCGCGTAACCCGATGACCCAGGCCAACAAGGAAATCTATTACGGCGGCGCCTTCGACTGGAGCCTCTACAGCGGCGCCCAGTACACCGATCCGAGCACCGCCAACAATCCGGCCTACTGGGCGGACAACGGCTGGGGCGGCAACTACGAGACGATTCTGTACAAGTCGAGGGACACCTACGGCCAGGTCGATTTCAGCAAGGATTTCGACGGCTTCTTCAACGAATTGCTGGTCGGCGCGCGCTATGCCAGCCATTGGGAAAGCCAGGTCGAAAACGCCTTCACCGGCGCACAGGTGCTGACCCTGGACCAGATCGGCTACGGCGGTCTCACTAACCTTTCCGGCCTCAGCGACCTGGGCCTGACCGACAGCTTCATCACCCACGTGCAGACCGCCGGCTACAACGCGATCCGCAATGCCGTGCTGAGCACGCCAGGCTTCGGCAACGCGCGCGATGCGAACGTCTACTTCGACAATACCTGGGCCATCCAGCAGCAGAACACGGCTGCCTACGTGCAGGCGAACTTCGGTACCGACGACGTCCACGGCAACGTTGGCGTGCGCTTCGTGCATACCCAGTTCACCTCGTCCGGCTACAACGTGCCGACGCAGTGCTCGGTGAATGACACGTTCGATTGCGTGTTCCCCACCGGTTTCGGCTGGGTGACGCAGAAATCCTCGTTCACCAACTGGCTGCCGGCCGTCAACGTGGCATGGAACATCACGCCCGACCTGATCCTGCGCGGCGCGGCATCGGAGACGGTGGCCTATGCCCCGTACAACGAAATGGCGCCGTACTTCGAAGCCAACGACAACGTGCTGACCGCCGCCGGCGGCAACCCGGACCTGAAGCCCTACCGCTCGGCCAACTTCGACTCGTCGCTGGAGTGGTACTTCAACGACCACTCGATGTTCGCCGCCTCGGTGTTCTACAAGGACGTGCTGAACTACATCGTCAACGCCGCGACCATCCAGACGCGCGTCAACGGCTCATGGACGCTGCCGGGCTACCTGCAGGCAGCAGGCAACGCGCAGGTGGCGGCGGGCCTGTGTACGGCGGCCGGCATCTGCCAATACGACGTGACCGCGCCGGTCAACGGCGGCCGCGCCAAGGTCAAGGGCGGCACGCTGAGCTACCAGCAGGCGTTCGGCGACAGCGGCTTTGGCGTGCGCGCGAACTACACCTACTCGGACGGTTCCACGCACACCGGCGGCGCGATGCCGTACAACTCGAAGAACTCGTACAACATCGCTCCGTATTTCGAGCAAGGTCCGTACAGCGCGAGCCTTTCCTACAACTGGCGCAGCAGCTACCTCGCCGGTGGCTACGTAGCCGGTGCGGCATCCACCTACGTGGATGGCTTCAAGGAACTTGATGGATCGGCGGCGTACCAGATCAACAAGAACCTCTCGGTCTCCTTCAACATGTTGAACCTGCTCAATTCCAAGTACTACGCATACCTGGGCAGCAAGACCCAGCTGTCCGAAGAATACGTAACCGGGCGCCAGTACATGCTCGAAGCGCACTTCAAGTTCTGATGTAAACGTTTCTTTTCTTCCCCGCCAAGGACCTGGCGATCTTGCCAGGTCCCTTTTTTTCCAGGGGAAGCGGATCACGATGAATACCCGCAACGCCGGCGCTGCCGGCGTTGTCTTGGGTGGTCTGGCGGGAGTGGCTGCATGAAGTTCGCCGTGCAATGTGTGCTGGCTTGCCTGGGTTTCGGGGTCGTGCAGGGATGGGCAGCCGAAACGAAGGTGCTCGTCGACCAGGTCGGTTACGACATACAGGCCACCAAGCAGGCAGTGGTTTCAGCCGATGCCACGCAGCCGCTGCATGGTTTTGAGGTCATCGATGCCAGCACCGGCAAGCCGGTTTTCAGCGGGACGCTGCACGATACCGGTCCGGTGGCAAAATGGAGCAGCCAGCATTATTGGCATGCCGATTTCTCGTCCGTCAAAACGCCGGGACGCTATTACCTGACCCTCGACGAGCATGGCACCTGCATCCGTTCCGACGAATTCCTGTTGCAGGACGACGTGCTGGAGCGCAACACGCTTTCCAACGTCATTTACTATTTCAAGGGCCAGCGCGCCAGCGGCCTGATGGACAAGGCGGACCGCCGCCTGCGCCGGCCGGACGGCAAGCCCGGCACGCTCGATATCCATGGCGGCTGGTACGATGCCACCGGCGACTACGGCATTCACCTGTCGCACCAGAACCTCACCTCCTATTTCAATACGCAGCAACTGCCGCTGGTGGTGTGGAGCTTGCTGCGCAGCTGGCAGCAGCTGGACGCGCGCCACGATCCGGACTTCAGCCAGTACCAACGCCGTTTGCTCGATGAAGGCCTGTTCGGCGCCGACTTCCTGGTACGCGACAAGCGACCGGAAGGCTCGTTCTATCAATCGATCGATGCGCCAGGCAAAGACAAGCTGCCGCAGGATCGCATCATCGGCGATCCCAATTGGCGTACCCAGATCAAGCGCAGCGCCAGCGACACCACCGAACAGATGGAACCCGCGCGTGGCCCGCATGCGTATGAAGCAAGTTTCCGTGCCGGCGGCGGCATGGCCATTGCAGCCTTGGCGCTGGCCAGCACCATGGATGCGGACGGCGATTTCACCCGGCAGGATTATCTGCATGCCGCCGAGGCCGCCTATCGCTTCCTGGACGCGCACAACAAAGCGCTGATCAACGATGGCGTGGAAAACATCGTCGACGATTATTGCGCCTTGCTCGCCGCCACCGAGCTGTATCGCGCCACCCACGACGAAGCGTGGCGCAAGGCGGCCGACCAGCGCGCCAATAACCTGATGGCACGCTTGATCACGCACGGCGGCCAGCACGATTACTGGCGCGCCGATGCCGGTACGCGCCCGTTCTTCCATCCTACCGACGCCGGCCTGCCGGTAGTCGCCTTGCTGGAATACGCCGGCATCGCCACGCCCGCGCAGCAGCGCGCCGTGCGCGACACCGTGCATCGTTCGCTCGCCTATGAACTGCGCGTCACGGACGAAGTAAATAACCCGTTCGGCTATGCGCGTCAGCTGGTGCGCATGGGCGATGGCACGGTCCGCACCGCCTTCTTCTTTCCGCACGATACCGAGGCCGCACCCTGGTGGCAGGGCGAAAATGCACGCCTTGCTTCGCTAGCGGCTGCCGCGCGCATGGCGGCGCCGCTGTTCGCCGACGATCCTGCGTTCCATGCGCAGCTGGAGCAGTACGCCTGGAACCAGTTGCATTGGATCCTGGGCCGCAATCCCTTCGACACCAGCATGCTGATGGGCAGCGGCCAGCGCAACGCGCCATACATGTTCTTCCGTTCCTACGAATACACCAGCGCGCCCGGCGCGATCATCAACGGCATCACCGCCGGGTTGAACGACGAAGATGGCATTGCCTTCGATCTGGGCTATGCGCAAACCGGTCGCGACGACGACTGGCGCTGGACCGAACAGTGGCTGCCGCACGATGCGTGGTATCTGTATGCGATCAGCCTGCCGCACGCGCAATGAGCCCCTCTCCGGGGAGAGGGAGCCAAGCTCGCAAGCATGCCGCTTTTCCTCCTCTCCCCTGCGGGGAGAGGATCGAGGTGAGGGGACACGCTTGCGTGGAGGCAGATTCGGAGTGCGCTTTTGATATGCATCCGTGCAAGAGCCGCCCCTCACCCCATCCCTCTCCCCGGAAGGGAGAGGGAGCCAAGCTCGCAAGCATGCTGCTTTTCCTCCTCTCCCTTTTGGGGAGAGGATCGAGGTGAGGGGGCACGCTTGCGTGGAGGCAGATTCGGAGCGCGCTTTTGATATGCATCATCGCAGGAGCCGCCCCTCACCCCCGGCGGGGAGAGGGAGAAAAGCAGGCGCGCAGCCATTGCCTTCTATCCCGGATGGGAAGAGGGCGTAGCGAAAGACCACCATTGGGTATCCCCATGAAACTCGCAAGCTTCCTTTTTTGCCTGGCACTTTGCGGCATCGTCCACGCCGCTCCCGCATCGCTCATACCCATGCCGGCGCAGCTGCATCTGGCGAATGGCGCGTTCAAGCTGGATAGCGATACCCGCATCGTCATTCCGCCAGGTGATGCGGCGGCGCGCGCGGCCGCGCAGTACTTGGCCGACAGCCTGGCGCGCACGCGCGGGCTGCACCTGGTGATAACCGAAGACACGGCGACGCGCCACGCCATCGCCTTCCTGCATGAACGCAATGCGCCGGTGGCACAGGCGGAAGGCTATACGCTGGATGTCACGCCACAAGCGATCCGCATCGATGCGCGCGATGGCGCCGGCCTGTTCTACGGTGCGGTCACGCTCTGGCAGCTGTCGACGCCGGATGCGCAACAGGGCGCGGTGCAGCTACCAGCGTTGCATATCAGCGATTGGCCACGCTTCGCCTGGCGCGGCCTGATGCTCGATTCCGCGCGCCACTTCCAGTCCGCGACGGAGGTTGAACAATTGCTCGATCAGATGGCCCAGCACAAACTCAACGTGCTGCACTGGCATCTTACCGACGACCAGGGCTGGCGCATCCAGATCAAACGCTATCCGCAACTGACGCGCATCGGCGCGTGGCGCACGCCGCCGGATGCGGGCCACGACGGCGAGCCGCTGCGTTACGGCGGCTTCTATACGCAGCAGCAGATTCGCGAAGTGGTTGCCTATGCCGCCGCGCGCCACATCACCATCGTCCCGGAAATCGACATGCCCGGCCATGCGCAGGCCGCGGTGGCGTCCTATCCCGAGGTCGGCGTCACTGGCAAGCGTCCGCCGGTTTCGGTGGATTGGGGCGTGAATCCCTACCTGTATAACGTGGACGACGCGACCTTCCGCTTCATCGACAACGTACTCGACGAAGTGATGGCGCTGTTTCCATCGCACTACATCCACGTCGGCGGCGACGAAGCAATCAAGGACCAGTGGAAAGCCTCGCCCGCGATCCAGGCCAAGCTCCACGCCTTGCACCTGAAAGACGAAGACGCCCTGCAAGGCTGGTTCATCGGTCGCGTCGGCCGCTATCTGACGGCACACGGTCGCCGCCTGATCGGCTGGGATGAAATCCTCGACGGCGGCGTGCCGCCCGATGCCACCGTCATGTCATGGCGCGGCACCGATGGCGCGATCAAAGCCGCGCAACTGGGACACGACGTGGTGATGTCGCCGGCGCCGGACCTGTACCTGGACAGCGTGCAGAGCCAACTTCCCGACGAAGCCGCCGGCCGCATGCCGGTGCGCGACCTGCGCAACATCTACGACTTCAACCCGATTCCTGCGGCGCTGAATGCCTCCCAGTCTGCGCATGTGCTCGGCGCGCAGGCAAACGTGTGGACCGAACACATGCCGAGCATGCAACATGTGGAGCATGCCGTGTTTCCGCGCCTGGATGCGTTGAGCGAAGTGGTGTGGTCGCCAGCGACAGCGCACGATTGGAACGGATTCCTGGCCCGCCTGCCGGCGCAATTTGCGCGCTATGCCGAACAGCAGATCAGCTATGCCGACAGCGCGTTCGAGCCGGATATCCAGCTCGACGCCAACGCGGCGCTACAAAGCGGCCATGCAACCGTCACATTGTCCAACCAGGCCGGCTACGGGGCGATTCGCTACACCGTCGACGGCAGCGATCCGGATGCGCATGCGCCGCTGTATGCCCAGCCGTTTGCGGTGACTTTGCCGGCCACGATCAAGGCCGCGACGTTTGCAGCGGACGGCAGCGTGATCGCGGCAACGCGCACTCGTATGCTCGATCGCGCGAGCCTGCTCAGCCGGCTTGGCGTGGCATTGTCCAATTGTTCCGGCAGCGATTTCCGGCTGCGGGTACAGCCCACGCCGGATGCCACCAGCATGGCGCCGGTTTACGCGATCAATGTTTTCGATGCCTGCCAATCCTTTCCACAGGCACCGCTCGATGGCGTTACCGCAATCCATGTCGACGTCGTGCGGCTGGAGCGTAACTACGCGCTGGCGCACGATGCCAAGCTGGTGGTATCGCGGCCGCATCGCACCCCCTTTGGCGAATTCGTGGTGCATCGGGATCGCTGCGACGGTCCAGTGCTGGCCGACCTGCCATTGCCCGACCCCGCGCGCAGCAACCGGCGCTTCGCGTTGGATGGCACGCTCCCCGTGCAACACGGCGAGCACACGCTGTGCCTGATTTTCACCGCGCCCACCGACGGCGCGCTCTATGCCATCGGCCGGGTATCGTTGATCGCGCCGCCGGTTGCGAAGAGCAAACCGTGAACACGCCAATGCGCCGGCTGCTCTCCGTCGATGCCTTGCGCGGCTGCACCGTCGCGGGCATGTTGCTGGTCAACGATCCGGGCGACTGGAACCACGTCTACACGCCACTGGATCACGCACCCTGGAACGGCTGTACGCCGACCGACCTGGTGTTTCCGTTTTTCCTGTTCGTGGTAGGTGTCTCGATCGCGCTATCGATGCTGCCGCGCCTGGAACAAGGCATGGCGCCGGCCACGCTGATGCGCGGCGCCTGCTGGCGCGCCTTGCGCATCCTTGGCCTGGGCGTGCTGATCAATGTGCTGGCGTGGTGGTGGATGCCGGGCGTGCATTTGCGTTTTCCCGGCGTGCTGCAACGCATAGGCGTGTGCTTCGCGGTGGTATCGGCGTTCGCGCTTTACACCCGGCCGCGCACGCAGTGGAGCGCCATCGCCGTCATCCTGGTTGGTTACGCATGGTTGCTGTGGCTAGGTGGATCATTGGATCGCTGGGTCAACATCGTCAGTCGTACCGATACCGCCGTGTTCGGGCATTTCGTTTACCTGATCGACCCGGCCACCGGTCGCGGCCACGATCCGGAAGGTTTGCTGAGCACGCTGCCATCAATCGCCACCACGCTGCTCGGCCTGCGCATGGGCAGCTGGCTGCGCGCCGAGCGACGCCAGCATCTGTTGCTGGCGGGCGTGATCGCGGTGGTGCTGGGTTGGCTGTGGTCGCGATGGCTGCCCTTGAACAAGAACCTGTGGACACCTTCCTTCGTGCTCTGGTGCGGCGGCTGGGCGACCCTGGCCTTGCTGGCATTCCATGGCGTGATCGACAAGCGCGGCTGGCCGGCGCTGGGCCGCCGCTTCGGCGTCAACGCCATTGCGGCGTATGCCGGCTCGGAGCTGATGCAGATCGTGCTGCCGGCGCTGGGCTGGCAGGATCCGCTCTACCAGCATCTGTTCGCCAGCTGGATCACGCCGCTGGCCGGTCCCTCTATCGCTTCGCTGGCCTGGGCGGTGGCGTTCGTGGCGCTGTGGTGGTTGATCGTCTACGCGATGGATCGGCGACGCATCTATCTCAAGCTCTGAGGCAAGTCCCCTGTCCGGGGAGAGGGCCAGAGAGAGCAGACAATCTAGCCAAACACCCACATCGCTCA
Organism: Dyella jejuensis; assembly: GCF_044904675.1. NCBI lineage: Bacteria > Pseudomonadati > Pseudomonadota > Gammaproteobacteria > Lysobacterales > Rhodanobacteraceae > Dyella > Dyella jejuensis. The sequence continues at coordinate 19,601 of NZ_JADIKJ010000026.1, forward strand.
GTTCCCTCTCCCTTCCGGAGAGAGGGCCGGGGTGAGGAGATAACCTGGCCCAAGCATCCACATCGCCCAGTTCCCTCTCCCCGCCGGGGAGAGGGTTAGGGTGAGGGGACAATCTAGCCAAATACCATCGAAGCACCGCCTTTATGCAGCGCAAGGCAAGCCATGCCCCCTCACTCCAAACCCTCCCCAAAAAGGAGCAGGAGCGCTTGCGCGGCCAAATTTCGATGCCACAGTGCAAGGATGACCATCATGCTCCGCCCCCAGAAACCGCTGGCCGCCAAAGTAAAGGTAATCGGTCATCGCGGTGCGTCCGCGCTACGGCCGGAACACACGCTGGCCGCATATGCCAAAGCCATCGCCGATGGCGCCGATTTCGTCGAGCCGGACCTGGTGATGAGCAGGGATGGCGTACTGGTGATACGTCACGAGAACGACATCAGCGGCACTACTGACGTCGCCGAACACCGCCCATTCGCTAACCGCAAGACGACCAAGCTGATCGATGGCGAGCCCGTCACCGGCTGGTTCACCGAGGATTTCACCCTTGCCGAACTCAAGACCCTGCGTGCCCGCGAACGCTTGCCCGAATTACGCAGCACCACTTATGACGGTGCGTTCCAACTGCTTACCCTGGATGACATGATCGATTTCGTCGCGGCCGAGTCGGCGACGACCGGCCGCTTGATCGGCATCATTCCCGAGATCAAGCACGGTACCTATTTCCGCCGGCTTGGCTTGCCGATGGAGGATGCCTTGCTCGCCACCTTGGCCGCGCATCGCTACACGTGCCGCGCACCGGTCGAAATCCAATCCTTCGAGATCGGCAATCTCCAATACCTGCGCAGCAAGCTCGGCCGCGCCCACGCCAACGTGCGCCTGCTGCAATTGATCGACGCCGCCCAACTGCAGCCCGCCGATCAGGCCGCGGCAGGGCATGCACTGACCTACGGCGACATGACGACGCCCGCCGGCCTGTGCGATGTGGCGCGCTATGCCGACGCAATCGGCCCGATGATCCGCAGCATCCTGCCGCTGGATGCGGATGGCCAGCTGGGCGCGCCCACCGCGCTGGTCCGCGACGCCCATGCCGCCGGCCTGGAAGTCCATCCGTATACCTTTCGCCCGGAGAACCGCTTCCTGGCAAAAAAATTCTGGCACGGCGAGCAACCGAACACCTTCAACCAGCAAGGTTCCATCGCCGAAATCCGCGCCTACCTCAATGCGGGCATCGACGCTTTCTTTACCGACGATCCGGCGACCGGACGCAAGGCCGTGGATGGTCATTAAAATGAGCGCGCCCTGATCAGCGCAGAAACTCAGCGATGCGAAATCCAGTCCCCTCTCCCCTCCGGGGACAGGGTTAGGGTGAGGGGACAACCTGGCCACGCACCTACATCAAAGCACTGCTTTTAACCCACGCACGCCAAGTCCCGGCCATCGCCGCGTTGCATGCAAAATACTTCCCCGCATGCGTCAGCAAAAAGCGCCACACGAACACCGCCGGCCCCTGCCAGGTGCTCGCACTGAAGCACCACAATCCATCGCCAGAACGTTTGAAACAATCCGCCCATCGCCAACCCAACACCCCGGTTATGATGCGCAAAACCCTCTGCCGGAAAAGCGCGTTCCGTGAACCGCACGCTCTACACCGCCCACGTATCGCATAGCGTCGTAGTGGACCGCGCGTCCGGTCGAACCGGATCCACGGCATGCATGGCGAGGCCGCGCTGACATGATCACTCCCGAACGCATCATGGCCTGGGCGATACCCGGCTTCTTCGTCCTGATCGGCATCGAACTGCTGGTCGCGAAGTGGCGCGGCCGCGAGGTCTACCACAGCAGCGATGCGATCAATAGCCTCGGCCTGGGCATGCTGTCGCAGATCGTAGGCGTGTTTACCAAGCTGTTCGCCATCGGTATCTACGGCTGGTTCGCCACGCATCTGGCGCCGTGGCATTTGCCGGCAAACAGTGCATGGGTATGGATCAGCGCGCTGTTGCTCTACGACCTGCTTTATTACTGGCTGCATCGCCTCGGCCACGAAGTAAACGTGCTGTGGGCCGCGCACGTGGTGCATCACCAGAGCGAGCGCTACAACCTCACCACCGCGCTGCGCCAGACCGGCAGCGGCTTCCTGCTGGGCTGGCTGTTCTACCTGCCGATGGCGCTGCTCGGCTATCCCACCGAAATGTTCGCGGTGATCGCGCTGATCGATCTGCTGTACCAGTTCTGGGTACACACCGAAGTAATCGGCCGGCTCGGCTGGTTCGATCGCGTATTCTGTTCGCCGTCCAACCATCGCGCGCATCATGCCGTGAACGATCGCTACCTCGATCGCAACTACGGCGGCATCCTGATCGTATGGGATCGCCTGTTCGGCACCTTCATCGAGGAAAACGATGAGGACCCGCCGATATACGGCACGCGCTCGCCGCTGCAAAGCTGGAACCCGCTGTGGGCCAACCTCGAAGTGTATTGGCCGATGCTGCAAGACAGCTGGCATGCGCGTCACTGGCCGGACAAACTGCGTGTATGGATCAAGCCGCCGGGCTGGCGCCCCGCCGACGTAGCCGCGCGTTTCCCCAAGCCGGCCTTCGATATCGCGCACGCCCGCTACAACCCGCCAATATCGCGCGCCTTGCGGCTGTATGGCCTCGCGCAATTCGCATTGCTGCTGCTGATGGGAACCAACTTCCTGGACGTAGCGCCGAAACTGCCGTTGCCGCAAGCGGCCACCTACGCGCTCTACCTTATCTACGGACTATGCGCGCTGGGCTTTCTGCTCGAAGGACGGCGCATCGGCATCTGGCTGGAGTTGCTACGCACAGCGGGCACCGCGCTCGGTGTCGCGCTCAGTGGACGCTGGTTCGGCATGCCGCATGCCGACGCGCGCGTAGTTGCCTTAGTGGTAGTGCTGGCTGGCCTTGGCGCCGTGGCGATGCTGGGCATTGCCGGCTACGAGCATCGACGTACCGATGCCATGCGCTCGGTCACCGGTTGAGATGGCATCTTGCAAGAATACGCGCAAAGCAGGTAACGCCTACATACACCCGTCGCGTCATTTGCTACGTTCGGCCTGTCATCGACGCCATCTCTCACGGGGTACGCCGATGACCCTTGCAGCAATGCAATGAAAGCGCGGATCGCATGGGTAGCCGCCCATACGACCCGCTGACCACCACCAACTAACGGAGAGTTGATCATGGCTAACCCGGATCATACGGCACACGCACGCCCTTCGGTTCCCACGGAGCCGAATTCCCCATCCACCGCACCTTTCGATCGTCCCTTCCAGTTCCTGGAAGCGGTAAAGGAAACGCCGCCCACGCGCCAGACCGCGCTCGCCGGCACCTCGCTGGCCTTCGTGGTTATCCAGGGCTTGCTCGATTACAACCAAGCCTTCATCCAGGCCCAAGGCAAGCACCCCGAGCTGCATCCATGGCCGCTCACCCAAGCGCAAACCAACGGCCTGCACGCCGCGATCCACTTCCTTCGCCAGTACGTCGAACAGCTCAAGCCTGAGCCGGGTGGCTGATCCGTTCGTGTGCGGATGATCCTTTTCGCGGCATGCTGAGTGAGGAACGGTGTGCCGCACTTGGGACATAAGAATGATTACACTACGCATCAGCTGTCCCATTTCACTGCGTAAAATTGAAAAGCAAAATTTCTCCACATTGGGGCATGCAGGGGCGCTCACTCTAACGGGGAAAATTGCAGCCATGTCAATAAATAGGCTGCGCTGGGGCCTGTATCTTTAAAGGGAATTATATGGATCAGATTTTACTGGTAAGCCAATGCTCAAGAATAGATTTTTCTAGATTTGTTCACGGCTTGGCTATCGTGGCGAGCTTGTTTTTACTGTCTTTCTTTGCCGTCGTGCCAAGTGCGGCAAACGCACAACTTTCGCTCCCACCAACAAGCTACCCGGCTACTCCAAGTGGAGCGCTTGCACTTTGCAACGCCACCAGGGCAGCCACTGCCGGCCAAACATGGGCGCGGTGGGTGGTGACTCCTTGCATGTTGGCAAACTGCTATACCCGATCGCCAGTATCGAGCTACACATCTAGTGACATGCTCACATATGGATTTTATCAATATTACTATCTTGGTGTTTTAAATGGGTTTAGCATAAGTTTATGTTTTAACGCATCCGAGATTATTTCGCCTATAAATTCTGGAGATAATAGTGTTTGCAGCTGCGGAGGAGGTAATGGTGGCATCGGACCTGTAATGATAGGCGATCCCGTCAATTCCTCTACGGGCAATAAGTACGAACAGGATGATGATTACGTTGATAACGATTGGCTGGCTTTTCGCCGTTTCTACAATAGTGTTCCAAGCATATCGGGGGCGTCGATAGGGGTAAATTGGCGACATAGCTTTGATAGATCACTTTATATTGTCGGTAATCCTGCAACGATAATCACGCTAATACGCCCAAGTGGGCAGCAAGAAGTGTTTACGGAGAATAATGGTGTATGGGTGACTTCTCCTTATAGCGCCGATACCTTAAGCGCGCTGACTGATACTCAAGGAAATGTCACGGGCTATAAAGTCTATATATCAGCATCGCGCCATATAGAAACATATGACGCTTTGGGCCAGTTGCTATCAGTGTCAGATCTTGTGGGGAATGGCATAACGTTGACTTATAGTGCTCAACTTCCAAATGCATCCCTAACACCAACGGAGCAACTTGCAACAGTAACCGATGCGCACGGACGAAGCTTGGTCTTTACATACAACAGTCAGGGGCTAGTGAGTCAGGTCACGCTCCCTGATGGAAGTGCGCTTACTTATTCATATGATGGAGATGAAAACCTGACATCGGTGACTTATCCCGATGGCAAGATTCGCCAATATGTCTATAACGAATCGTCATTAACAAGCGGCAGCGCTTTTTTCAACGCGATGACTGGCGTTATTGACGAGTCTGGTGAACGCTTTGAAAGCACTATTTATGATAGTGCGGGTCGTGCCATTTCAACATATATGGCTGGAAATGTAGGCGCTAGTCACATTGCCTACAACACGAACGGCAGTGCCTCGGTGACTTACCCGTTAGGATTTACCTCGACCATGACGTTCTCGACTGTACAGGGCGTCAATAAGGTTGCTTCGCTCGACCAGCCCTGCGGCCCCCAATGCAACCAACCCTGGAAGTCGATCACCTACGACGCCAACGGCAACCCGCAAACCTCGACCGACTTCAACGGCATCACCACCGCCACCACCTACAACAGCGCCAACCTGCTCACCCAGCAGATCGACGCCCAAGGCACCGCCAGCCAGCGCACCACAAACTTCACCTGGAACACCACCCTGCGCGTGCCGCTGACCCGCAGCGTGCTGGACGCCTCCGGCAACCCCGTCAGCACCACGCAATGGGCCTACAACGCCACCGGCCAAACCCTGGCCCGCTGCGATATCGATCCCACCAACAGCGCTGCTGCCGGCTATAGCTGCTCGGCATCGGGCTCGGCACCTTCGGGCGTGCGCCGCACCACCTACACCTACTGCACCACCGTCGACACCGTGCAATGCCCGCTGCCCGGCCTGCTGCTTGCCGTCACCGGCCCACGCACCGACCTTTCGTCCACCGCCACCTACAGCTACTACCTGGCCGCCAGCGCGGTGAA
>NZ_JADIKJ010000027.1:0-871 GCF_044904675.1 Dyella jejuensis
AGCTGGCACGCACCCGTCACGTCGGTCGTGCGGAAGTAGAACTGCGGACGATAGCCCTTGAAGAACGGGGTATGACGACCGCCCTCTTCCTTCGACAGCACGTACACTTCGGCTTCGAACTGGGTGTGCGGGGTGATCGAACCCGGCTTGGCCAGCACCTGGCCGCGCTCCACGTCTTCACGCTTCGTGCCGCGCAGCAGCAGGCCCACGTTGTCGCCCGCCTGGCCCTGGTCCAGCAGCTTGCGGAACATTTCCACGCCCGTCACGGTGGTCTTGACCGTAGGCTTCAGACCTACGATCTCGATTTCCTCGCCCACCTTGATGATGCCGCTCTCCACGCGACCGGTGACCACCGTGCCGCGACCGGAGATCGAGAACACGTCTTCCACCGGCATCAGGAAGGCCTTGTCCAGCGCACGCACCGGCTCCGGAATGTAGGTATCCAGCGCCTCCACCAGCTTGATGATCGCCGGCACGCCAATCTCGGACTGGTCGCCTTCCAGCGCCTTCAGCGCCGAACCCTTGATGATCGGCGTGTCGTCGCCCGGGAAGTCGTACTTGCTGAGCAGCTCGCGCACTTCCATTTCCACCAGCTCCAGCAGCTCGGCGTCGTCCACCATGTCGGCCTTGTTCAGGAACACCACGATGTACGGCACGCCCACCTGGCGGCTGAGCAGGATGTGTTCGCGCGTCTGTGGCATCGGGCCGTCCGCGGCCGAGCACACCAGGATCGCGCCATCCATCTGCGCCGCACCCGTGATCATGTTCTTCACGTAGTCGGCGTGGCCCGGGCAGTCCACGTGGGCGTAGTGGCGGTTCGGCGATTCGTATTCCACGTGCGCCGTCGAGATCGTGATACCGCGCGCCTTTT
>NZ_JADIKJ010000027.1:877-17318 GCF_044904675.1 Dyella jejuensis
GTATGCCTTGAATTCGCCACCAAAGCGCTCTGCGCCGATCTTCGTCAGCGCCGCCGTCAGCGTCGTCTTCCCGTGGTCCACGTGGCCGATCGTGCCCACGTTCACGTGCGGCTTCGTCCGTTCGAATTTACCCTTTGCCATGGCCTAAACCTCTTTAAAAAAATTTGTTTATAAACTAATTGCAAGTGCGGCCATGGAGGGCCGCTCGTTGACTTCGCGATCAAAAGTAACCACAAAACGACGGACTTATCAGGCCTTCTTCATAACCTGTTCGGCAATGTTGTTTGGCGCTGGTTCGTAGTGATCGAATTCCATCGTGAACGTGGCCCGGCCCTGCGACTGCGAGCGGAGCGCGGTCGCATAACCGAACATTTCGCCAAGCGGGATCATCGCATTGATGGTCTTACCCGACGGCGTGTCGTCAGAACCCTGAAGCACGCCGCGACGACGACTTACATCGCCCATCACGTCGCCGAGGTAGTCCTCCGGGGTCACGATCTCGACCTTCATGATGGGCTCGAGCAGGATGGGGCGCGACTGCTTCGCACCTTCCTGGAACAGCTCGCGGAACGCGCCATGGGCGGCGATCTTGAAAGCCATTTCGGAGGAGTCGACATCGTGATACGAACCGAATACCAGCTTCGCTTTTACACCCACCACCGGGAAGCCAGCCAGCTGACCACTGGTGATGGATTCGCGCAGCCCTTTTTCGACCGAAGGAATATATTCCTTGGGGACCACGCCGCCCGTGATTTCGTTGACAAACAGAAAATCGTCTTTGACGTCGGGATTTTTGCGATCCTCGTCGGTCATCGCCGAGAACTCGATCACCACGTGACCGTACTGCCCCTTGCCGCCGGATTGCTTGGCATGCTTGAAGTCAGCCTTATAGGAACCCTGGATCGTTTCGCGATAAGCCACTTGAGGCTTGCCAACGTTAGCCTCGACATTGAACTCCCGGCGCATGCGATCCACCAGGATATCCAGGTGAAGCTCGCCCATGCCCGAGATAATGGTCTGGCCGGATTCTTCATCCGTCCGCACGCGAAATGACGGGTCTTCCGCGGCCAGGCGACCAAGAGCGATACCCATCTTTTCCTGGTCGGATTTGGTTTTCGGTTCCACCGCCATCGAAATCACCGGCTCCGGGAACGTCATGCGCTCCAGGGTGATGACGTGATCCTGCGAACACAGCGTGTCGCCAGTGGTGACATCCTTCAAACCAACCGCTGCGGCAATGTCACCTGCGCGAACTTCCTTGATTTCCTGGCGCTCATTGGCATGCATCTGCAAGATGCGACCAATGCGCTCCTTTCTGGATTTGATCGGATTGTATACGGCGTCACCGGAATTCAACGTGCCCGAATAGACACGGAAGAAGGTCAGCGATCCAACGAACGGGTCCGTCATGATCTTGAACGCAAGCGACGAAAAGGGCGCGCCGTCATCCGCAGTACGGGTCGCCTCTTTCTCGTTTTCGTCGATGCCTTTGACCGGAGGACGGTCGGCCGGGGACGGCAGCAATTGAATCACCGCGTCAAGCATGGCCTGCACGCCTTTGTTCTTGAAGGCGGTGCCACAAAAAACCGGAATCAGCACATTGGATAATGTGCCGGCACGAAGACCCGCGACGATTTCCTCCTCGGAAAGATCGCCTTCTTCGAGATATTTGTTCATCAATTGCTCGGACGTTTCCGCAGCCGATTCCACCATGAAGTTGCGCGCCTTCTCGGCAGCATCCTTCAGATTGGCCGGGATGTCCTGGTACTCGAACTTCATGCCCTGGGATTCCATGTCCCAGAAGATTGCCTTCATCTTGATCAGGTCGACCACGCCCTCGAAGTTATCTTCAGCGCCAATCGGCACCTGCATCGGCACCGGATGCGCACCCAGGCGTGACTTCAGCTGCTCAACGACTTTGCTGAAGTTTGCGCCGGTACGATCCATCTTGTTGACGAACGCGAGGCGCGGCACGCTGTACTTGTTGGCCTGCCGCCATACCGTTTCGGATTGCGGCTGCACTCCACCTACCGCGCAAAGCACGAACACGGCACCATCCAGTACGCGCAACGAACGCTCCACCTCGATGGTGAAGTCCACGTGCCCTGGAGTATCGATGATATTGAAGCGATGCTCGGGCAAGGAACGGTCCATGCCCTTCCAAAAAGCCGTCGTTGCCGCCGACGTGATGGTGATACCGCGCTCCTGCTCCTGCTCCATCCAGTCCATCGTTGCGGCACCGTCGTGCACCTCGCCAATCTTATGACTGACGCCGGTGTAGAACAGGATGCGCTCCGTGGTCGTGGTCTTGCCGGCATCGATGTGGGCCATGATGCCGAAGTTGCGGTAGCGCTCGATGGGAGTGGTGCGTGCCACGGTACTAACCTCGATCCGTACGGTACTGCTTACCAGCGATAGTGCGAGAAGGCCTTGTTGGCTTCCGCCATGCGGTGCGTCTCTTCGCGCTTCTTGATGGCGCCGCCACGGTTTTCGGAGGCTTCCAGCAGCTCGGCAGCCAGCTTGCGCGGCATGGACGTCTCGCCACGCTTGCGTGCAGCTTCGATCGCCCAGCGCATGGCCAGCGCCATGCGGCGGCCCGGACGCACTTCGACCGGCACCTGATAGGTGGCGCCACCGACGCGACGGGACTTCACCTCGACTGCCGGAGCAATATTGCCGAGCGCCTTCTCGACGAGCTGCACCGGCTCGGCGTTCTTTTCGCCGAGATGATCCAGCGCGCCATAGACGATGGCTTCGGCAACGGACTTCTTGCCGCTCTTCATCACCATGTTGATGAAACGGGCGATGAGCTGGCTGCCGTGCTTGGGATCGGGCAAAACCAGACGAGCGGGATGGGAACCTTTACGCGACATAGTTAATTCCTAAGGATCAGGATTTCGGGCGCTTGGCGCCGTACTTCGAACGAGCCTGGCGGCGTTTGGTCACGCCAGCGCAGTCGAGGCTGCCGCGCACGGTGTGGTAACGCACACCCGGCAGATCCTTTACACGGCCACCGCGAATGAGCACCACCGAGTGCTCCTGCAGGTTGTGACCTTCGCCACCGATGTAGCTGATGACCTCGTAACCATTGGTCAGGCGCACCTTGGCAACCTTACGCAGGGCCGAGTTCGGCTTTTTCGGGGTGGTGGTATAAACGCGCGTGCAGACACCGCGGCGTTGCGGGCTGCTTTGCAGGGCCGGCGAAGCGCTCTTGTAGCTCTTCGGGCTGCGGGATTTGCGCACCAGCTGATTGACTGTCGTCATGCGAAGCTATTCCTGGGAAACATAAAGGCAGACCGAATAAACCGGCCTGCCAAGAAGCGGGAATTTAACATGGGCGCCTTACCTCAGGCAAGAAAACACCAAGTAAGAGCGAGCCCGCCATCCTTGACTCGAACACGAGGCGCATTCCGTGCGCCTCTTTTCGTATGTCGGTGAGTAAGACCGCTTGGCGGCTTACTCGACACCTGCATCAGTGCCCGCCGGCGCTTCCACGAAGGAAGCCTGGGAGGTGGAACCGGAAAGCGTTTCCAGCTCCGAGGCGGTCAGACCGCCCTGGCGATGGCGCTGAGCATGATACGCCAGACCCGTACCAGCCGGAATCAGACGGCCGACAATAACATTTTCCTTCAGACCCCGCAAGGTATCGCGCGTACCACGCACCGCCGCCTCGGTAAGGACGCGAGTGGTTTCCTGGAACGATGCCGCCGAGATGAACGACTCGGTGGCCAACGACGCCTTGGTGATGCCGAGCAACACGGACTGGAACTCCGCCGGACGTTCGTTGCGAACCGACGCACGATCATTCTCGGCATTGATGCGCACGCGCTCGACCTGCTCACCGCGCAGATAGTGGCTCTCGCCCGGCTCGGTGATCTCGACCTTGCGCAGCATCTGGCGAATGATCGTTTCGATGTGCTTGTCGTTGATCTTCACACCCTGAAGGCGATAAACGTCCTGGATTTCCTTGACCAGGTAGGCTGCCAGCGGCTCGACACCCAGCAGGCGCAGGATGTCATGCGGATTCGGCTCGCCGTCCACTACGGTTTCGCCCTTCTCCACGTGCTCGCCTTCGAACACGATGACCTGGCGCCATTTCGGAATCAGCTCTTCGTGCTCGTTGCCGTCCACGTCCTTGATGATCAGGCGCTGCTTGCCCTTGGTGTCCTTGCCGAAGCTGATGATGCCCGAACGCTCGGCGAGAATCGCCGGCTCCTTCGGCTTGCGCGCTTCGAACAAGTCGGCCACGCGCGGCAGACCACCGGTAATGTCGCGGGTTTTGGAAGTTTCCTGCGGGATACGGGCGACGACGTCACCCACACCTACTTCGGCGCCGTTCTGGATCGACACGATCGCGCCGGCCGGCAAGAAGTACTGGGCAGCGATATCGGTACCCGGCAGCTTGAGCTCGCGACCCTTGCTGTCTTCCAGGCGCACGATCGGGCGCAGGTCCTTGGCCGCGGTACCGCGACGCTTCGGATCGGTCACCACCGCCGACTCCAGGCCGGTGAGTTCGTCGGTCTGGCTCTGCACGGTGACGCCATCGAGGAAGTCGATGAAGCGCACAGTACCGGCCACTTCCGACACGATCGGGTGGGTATGCGGATCCCAATTGGCAACCGTCTGACCCGCCTTTACCGGAGCGCCATCCTTGACGGAAATGGTCGCACCGTAAGGCACCTTGTAGCGCTCGCGCTCGCGACCGTTGGCATCGATCACCGATACTTCGCCCGAACGGGACACGGCCACCAGGTGTCCCTGGTTGTGCTGCACGGTCTTTAGATTGTTGAACTTCAGTGTGCCGGTGGTCTTCACCGAGACGTTGTCGACCGCCGCCGCACGCGATGCCGCACCACCGATGTGGAACGTGCGCATGGTCAGCTGGGTACCCGGTTCACCGATCGACTGCGCAGCGACCACGCCGACAGCCTCACCCATATTGACCAGGTGACCGCGAGCCAGGTCGCGGCCATAGCACAGCGCGCAAACACCGTGGCTGGCCTGGCAACTGATGGAGGAGCGCACCTGGATCGACTGCACACCGGCCTTGTCGAGCTTTTCGACCAGCGCTTCGTCCAGCAGCGTGTTGCGGGTGACGATCGGCTCATCGCTTTCGCCCGGACCGTAGACATCTTCGGCCACTACGCGACCGAGCACGCGCTCGCGCAATGGCTCGACCACGTCGCCGCCTTCAACGATCGGCTGCATGGTGAGTCCATTCTCGGTACCGCAATCGGTTTCGGTAATGACCACGTCCTGCGCCACGTCCACGAGGCGGCGGGTGAGGTAGCCCGAGTTCGCGGTCTTCAGCGCGGTATCCGCCAAACCCTTACGAGCACCGTGCGTCGAGTTGAAGTACTGCAATACGTTCAAGCCTTCGCGGAAGTTGGCCTTGATCGGGGTTTCGATGATCGAGCCATCCGGACGCGCCATCAAGCCACGCATGCCCGCCAGCTGACGAATCTGCGCGACCGAACCACGCGCGCCGGAGTCAGCCATGATGTACAGCGAATTCATCGACTTCTGGTTGACCGTCTTGCCCTCGGTATCGGTCACCTTGTCGGTACCGATACCGTCGATCATTGCCTTTGCAACGAGCTCGTTGGTGCGCGACCAGATGTCGACCACCTTGTTGTAGCGTTCGCCAGCGGTGACCAGACCCGACTGATACTGCTCCTGGATCTCGACCACTTCCTTTTCGGCTTCTTCCAGGATCGGCTTTTTCTCAACCGGGATGATCATGTCATCGATACCGATCGAGATACCCGCACGTGTCGCGAACCGGAAGCCGGTATACATCAAGTGATCGGCGAAGACCACGGTGTCTTTCAGGCCGAGACGACGATAGCTCTGGTTGATCAGGCGCGAGATGGCCTTCTTCGACAACTCGGTATTGGCGAGTTCGAACGGCAGGCCTTCCGGCATGATCTCTGCGAGCAGGGCACGACCCACGGTGGTGTCGACCAGCGAGATACTGCTGGTGCGCTCGCCATTGTCATGCACGTGCACCTGCTTCAGGCGCACCTTGACCTTGGCGTGCAATTCGACCACGCGGTTGTCATAGGCGCGGCGAACTTCGGCAATGCTCGAAAACACCATGCCGGTGCCCTTCGCATTCACCAATTCGCGCGTCATGTAGTACAGGCCCAGCACCACGTCCTGCGTCGGCACGATGATCGGCTCGCCGTTGGCGGGCGAGAGGATGTTGTTGGACGACATCATCAGCGCGCGCGCTTCCAACTGTGCCTCGATCGACAGCGGCACGTGCACCGCCATCTGGTCACCGTCGAAGTCCGCGTTGAATGCGGTACAGACCAGCGGGTGCAACTGGATGGCCTTGCCTTCGATCAGCTTCGGCTCGAACGCCTGGATGCCGAGACGGTGCAACGTCGGTGCACGGTTGAGCAGCACCGGATGTTCGCGGATCACCTCTTCGAGGATATCCCACACCTGGCCCTCTTCGCGCTCGACCAATTTCTTGGCGGCCTTGATCGTGGTGGCTTCCCCACGGTTCTGCAGCTTGGCGAAGATGAAGGGCTTGAACAGTTCCAGCGCCATTTTCTTCGGCAGGCCGCACTGGTGCAGGCGCAGCGTCGGACCTACCACGATCACCGAACGACCGGAGTAGTCCACGCGCTTGCCGAGCAGGTTCTGGCGGAAGCGACCCTGCTTGCCCTTGATCATGTCGGCGAGCGACTTCAGCGCACGCTTATTGGTGCCGGTGATGGCACGGCCGCGACGACCGTTGTCCATCAGCGCATCGACCGATTCCTGCAGCATGCGCTTTTCGTTGCGCACGATGATGTCGGGCGCATTGAGTTCGAGCAGACGCTTCAGGCGATTGTTGCGGTTGATGACGCGGCGATACAGATCATTCAGATCGGACGTCGCAAAGCGGCCACCATCGAGCGGCACCAGCGGACGCAGATCCGGCGGCAGCACGGGCAGCACGGTCATGACCATCCATTCCGGACGGTTACCCGATTCCAGGAACGCTTCGATCAGCTTCACGCGCTTGGTGAGGCGCTTGAGTTTGGTTTCGGAGTTGGTGGAAGCGATCTCTTCCTTCAGGCGAATCACTTCACCCGGCAGATCGAGCGACTTCAGCAACTCGAACACGGCCTCGGCACCCATGCGGGCGTCGAACTCATCACCGTGTTCTTCCACGGCTTCCAGATATTGGTCTTCGCTGAGCAGCTGGCCGCGCTCGAGCGCGGTCAAGCCTGGATCGATCACCACGAAGGCTTCGAAATACAGGATGCGCTCGATATCGCGCAGAGTCATGTCCAGCATCAGGCCGATGCGCGACGGCAGCGACTTGAGGAACCAGATATGTGCAACCGGGCTGGCCAACTCGATGTGGCCCATGCGCTCGCGACGCACCTTGGCCAGGGTGACCTCGGTGCCGCACTTTTCGCAAACCACGCCGCGATGCTTCATGCGCTTGTACTTGCCGCACAGGCACTCGTAATCCTTAACCGGTCCGAAGATGGCGGCGCAGAACAGGCCGTCACGCTCCGGCTTGAAGGTACGGTAGTTGATCGTTTCCGGCTTCTTCACTTCGCCGTAAGACCACGAACGGATCAGTTCCGGCGACGCCAGTGCGATCTTGATCGAATCGAACTCGGGCGTCGTGCGCTGCTGATTGAACAGATTGAGCAAATCTTTCATTGCATAAGCTCCCAGGTTCCCGCGCGAACCTCTGAGTTGGCGATATTCCGACCCCCTTGGATCAAGGGGGCAAAGCCCTTGCGCAGCAAGGGCCGTGGGTTGTGGAGGCATGCACGCTGCATATTTGCAGCGCGCAGCTCAATGCTGGCCTCGAACCTCACTTTATTTCTTCCAGGTCGATGTCGATGCACAGCGAACGGATTTCCTTCACGAGCACGTTGAAGGATTCGGGCATGCCCGCCGCCATCTCGTGGTTGCCATCGACGATGTTCTTGTACATCTGGTTACGGCCCTGCACGTCGTCGGATTTCACCGTCAACATTTCCTGCAAGGTGTACGCCGCGCCGTAAGCTTCCAGTGCCCACACTTCCATTTCGCCGAAACGCTGGCCGCCGAACTGCGCCTTGCCGCCCAGCGGCTGCTGGGTGACGAGCGAGTACGGACCGGTCGAACGCGCGTGCATCTTGTCGTCGACCAAGTGGTTGAGTTTCAGGTAATGCATGTAGCCGACGGTGACCGGACGATCGAACGCCTCGCCGGTGCGTCCGTCGTAGAGCGTGGTCTGGCCCGATTCGGGCAGCTCCGCCAGCCTCAACATTGCCTTGATCTCTTGCTCTTCGGCACCGTCGAACACCGGCGTAGCCATCGGCACGCCTTCCTGCAGATTGTTCGCCAGCGTGAAGATCTCCTCGTCGGTGAGGGACTTCAGGTCGACATGCTGCACGGCACCGGCAACGTGATGGTTATAGATCTGGTCGAGGAACTCGCGGATCTGCGCCACCTTTGCCTGCGCTTCGAGCATCTTCTGGATCTTCTTGCCCAGGCCCTTGGCGGCCCAGCCCAGATGCACTTCCAGAATCTGGCCAATGTTCATACGCGAGGGCACGCCCAGCGGGTTCAGGCAGATATCGATCGAGGTGCCGTCAGCCATGTACGGCATGTCTTCCACCGGCACAACGTTGGAGACGACACCCTTGTTACCGTGGCGACCGGCCATCTTGTCGCCCGGCTGGATGCGGCGCTTGACGGCCAGGAACACCTTGACCATCTTCAGCACGCCCGGAGCAAGGTCGTCACCCTGGGTGATCTTGCTCTGCTTTTCCTTGAAGCGCTTGTCGAACTCTTCCTTATGGCGCTTGACCTGATCGGACGCGCGCTCCAGGAACTCGGTGACTTCCTCATCCTTGACGTTGATCTTGAACCACTCGTCCTTCTTCAAGCCATCGAGGTAGGCGTCGGTGATTTCCACGCCGCGCTTCAGTCCGGCTGGGCCGCTGTTGGCAACCTTGCCGACGAGCTGTGCACGCATACGGTTGTAGATCGCGCCTTCGAGGATGCGGAACTGGTCATCGAAGTCCTTGCGGATTCGCTTGATTTCCATTTCCTCGATCTGGCGGGCGCGCTTGTCCTTCTCGATGCCGTCGCGGGTAAAGACCTGCACGTCGATGACGGTACCGTCCATGCCGGGCGGCACGCGCAGCGAGCTGTCCTTCACGTCGGACGCCTTCTCGCCGAAGATCGCGCGCAGCAATTTCTCTTCCGGCGTGAGCTGGCTTTCGCCCTTCGGCGTGACCTTGCCGACCATGATGTCGCCGGCCTTCACTTCCGCGCCGATGTACACAATGCCGGATTCGTCCAGGCGCGCCAACGCCTGCTCGCCCACGTTCGGGATATCGGCGGTGATCTCTTCCGCGCCCAGCTTGGTGTCACGCGCAATGCACGACAGCTCCTCGATGTGGATCGAGGTATAGCGGTCTTCCTGCACCACGCGCTCGGAGAGCAGGATCGAGTCTTCGAAGTTGTAGCCGTTCCACGGCATGAACGCGATCAGCATGTTCTGGCCGAGCGCAAGCTCGCCCAGGTCGGTCGACGAACCGTCGGCCAGCGTGTCGCCCTTGGCCACAATGTCACCCACGTTCACCAGCGGACGCTGGTTGAGGTTGGTGTTCTGGTTGGAACGGGTGTACTTGGTCAGCGTGTAGATATCGACGCCGGCGTCGTTGTCGCCGACCTCTTCTTCGTTCACGCGCACCACGATACGGCCGGCGTCGACCTGGTCGATCACACCGCCGCGCTTGGCGGTCGTGATGACGCCCGAGTCACGCGCCACGGCGCGCTCGATGCCGGTACCCACCAGCGGGGTCTGCGAACGCAGCGTCGGCACAGCCTGGCGCTGCATGTTCGCGCCCATCAGTGCGCGGTTGGCGTCGTCATGCTCCAGGAACGGCACGAGCGCCGCCGCCACCGACACGGTCTGCATGGGCGAGACGTCCATGTAGTTGATCTCTGACGACGGGCGCAGTTCGGATTCACCGCGGAAACGGCAGGACACGAAATCCTCGACGAAGCCGCCATCCTTGCTGAGCGGCGAGTTCGCCTGCGCGATCACGTGGTCGCCTTCTTCGATCGCCGACAGGTAATCCACCTGATTGGTGACCTTGCCGTTCACGACCTTGCGGTACGGCGTTTCAAGGAAGCCGTACTGGTTGGTGCGCGCGTATACGGCGAGCGAGTTGATCAGGCCGATGTTCGGACCTTCCGGCGTCTCGATGGTGCAGACGCGGCCGTAATGGGTCGGATGCACGTCGCGCACTTCGAAGCCGGCGCGCTCGCGCGTCAGGCCGCCCGGCCCAAGCGCCGACACGCGGCGCTTGTGCGTGACTTCCGAAAGCGGGTTGTTCTGGTCCATGAACTGCGAGAGCTGTGACGAGCCGAAGAATTCCTTCACCGCCGCCGCAACCGGCTTGGCGTTGATCAGATCTTGCGGAGTCAGGCCATCCGCCTCGGCCAGCGACAGGCGCTCGCGCACGGCGCGCTCCACGCGCACCAGGCCGATGCGGAAGGTGTTCTCTGCCATTTCACCGACCGAGCGCACGCGACGATTGCCAAGGTGATCGATGTCGTCCACGGTGCCGTGGCCGTTCTTGATATCGATCAACACCTTCAACACGTCGAGGATGTCGGAGGTCTCGCCCTGCGAAGCCACCAGATTCTGCGACTCTTCTTCTTTGCGTTCGCCGAAGTACTTGTAATCGTACAGAACGCCCGGACCGAGGATTTCCTTGCGGCCGACGCGGCGATTGAACTTCATGCGGCCTACGCCCGACAGATCGTAGCGGTCGAAGGTGAAGAACAGATTGAAGAAAAGATTCTGCGCCGCTTCCTTGGTCGGCGGCTCGCCGGGGCGCATCATGCGATAGATTTCAACCAGCGCCTCGAGCTGCGTCTTGGTGTTGTCGATGCGCAACGTATGCGAGATGTACGCGCCGCGATCCAAGTCGTTCACGTACAGCGTCGGCAGCGTCTCGATGCCGGCCTTGCGGAAGTTTTCCAGCTGTTCGGCCGTGATCTCGTCGTTCGCCGAAGCCAGCAGTTCGCCGGTCTTGGCGTCGACGACATCGATGGCCAGGATGCGGCCCACCGGATAATCGTCCGGCACTTCCAGTGCCGTGATGTTCTCCGCGGCAAGCTGGCGCACATGACGCGCAGTGATGCGCTTGCCGGCTTCCACCAGCACTTTGTCACCGATCATCAGGTCAAACGTCAGCGTTTCACCGCGCAGGCGCTCGGCAACCAGCTCCAGCGTGGTGCCACCCTTCTTGCCCAGGTGGAAAACGTTGTGCTCGAAGAAAATGCCCAGCATTTCTTCGTTGTTGTAGCCCAGTGCGCGCAGCAAGACCGTTACCGGGAGCTTGCGGCGGCGGTCGATACGGGTGAACAGCGCGTCCTTCGGATCGAACTCGAAGTCGAGCCAGGAGCCGCGGTAGGGAATGACGCGCGCGGAGAACAGCAGCTTGCCCGAGCTGTGCGTCTTGCCGCGGTCGTGATCGAAGAACACGCCCGGCGAACGGTGGAGCTGCGACACGATCACGCGCTCGGTACCGTTGATGATGAAGGTACCGGTGTCGGTCATGAGCGGAATTTCGCCCATGTAGACCTCTTGCTCCTTCACATACTTCACGGCCTTCTTCGAGGCCGGGCTGTCCTTGTCGTAGATCACCAGGCGCACGGTCACGCGCAGCGGCGCGCCGAAGGTCATGCCGCGGTTGCGGCATTCGCGCTCGTCGAAAGGCGGCTCGCCAAGACGGTAATCGACGTATTCGAGGGCAGCATTGCCCGAATAGCTCACGATCGGGAACACGGACTTCAAGGCGGCGTGCAGACCTTTGTCTTCGCGCTGCTTGGGAGCAACGTACTCCTGCAGGAATTCACGGTAGGAATCGGTCTGGATAGTCAGCAGGTTGGGTACGCCCAGTACGGGCGGACGCTTGCCGAAATCTTTGCGGATGCGCTTCTTCTCGGTAAACGAGTAGGTCATGGTCGGTGACGCCTCGGTTCGCTGTGGCGCCGGTGGTGCACACACCGGCTAAATTGGGAAAGCTTTGGATCTGGGGGATCGTGATTAGAGTCTTTGCTCACAAAACTCTATTCGCGATGCCCGACATCCAGAGCGGCCGTGCCTGTTGTGTCTAAAAAGGGCTCCTGCCCTCTTTGGACTCGCCCGGTCAAGACCAGGCTCCGATGAACCAAGCGCAAGCGCTTGGTTCACGGCGGGCCATCCATGGCCCGCGAGTCGCTCCGTACAAACTTTGCCGGAACTAACTTGCTGAAGCGGGCAAAGCCCGGGAGCTTACGCCCCCAGGCTTGCGTGACGCTGGATCAAACTGACGGCGCGCAAGAGCGCCAATTACTTCAGTTCGACCTTGGCGCCGGCCGCTTCGAGGTCCTTCTTGAACTTCTCGGCGTCTTCCTTCGAAGCCTGCTCCTTCACGACGCCACCGGCTTCGGTAAGGTCCTTGGCTTCCTTCAGGCCCAGGCCGGTGATCGCGCGGACAGCCTTGATCACGTCGACCTTCTTCTCGCCGGCATTGATTAGGATGACGTCGAACTCGGTCTGAGCTTCGGCAACCGGGCCTGCAGCGGCCGGGCCAGCGGCCACGGCAACCGGAGCGGCGGCGGACACGCCAAACTTCTCTTCGATGGCCTTCACCAAGTCCATCACTTCCATGAGCGACTTCGCGGCAACGGCTTCAACGATCTGTTCGTTGGTAAGGGACATTTTGATTTACCTCTGGAAATGGATTCAGTTGGATCGCGTCGAACTTAGGCAGACGCAGCTTCAGCCGGGGCTTCTTCGCCGCCACCCTGCTTGTCGGCCACGGCCTTGACGGCACGCGCGAACATCGCTGCGGGTTCAGCCAGCACGCGGGCCAGCATGGCGAGGGCCTGTTCGCGGGTCGGCAGCGCGGCCAGCACGTCAACGTGCGCAGCCGGCAGCAACTTGCCTTCCACTGAAACGACCTTGGCCTTCAGCTTATCGTTGCCCTTGGCAAATTCCTTGATCAGACGACCGGCAGCGCCGGGTTCTTCCGTCGAGAATGCGTACAGCAGCGGTCCGACCAGGGCGTCCTTGACGACCTCGAATTCGGTACCAACCACGGCGCGCGAAGCGAGCGTGTTCTTGACAACTTTCAAGTACACGCCGGATTCGCGAGCTTTCTTGCGCATCGCGGTCATTTGTTCGACCGTGGTGCCCGCATACTCGGCAGCGACCAAGGAGTGAGCCTTCGCGGCAATTTCTGCCAGTTCGGCGACTACTTCTTGCTTCTGAGAGAGATTCAGAGCCATATCACTCCTCCACATTAAATCCGCTTACGGCTCCTGCCGCCGGCGGTCCTGGGCGATGCCATCCGTGACATCGGGGACTTGAAGGTCCCGGGTGGTGGCCATTCCAGAAGAAACGATTCCAGAAGGGGCAGCACCATCTGCGCAGGCCGGATTCACGAAGAGCCCGATTAAGCGAACCCGCTGGCAACGACGGCGATTCCTTGCCACTACGAGCTCCATGCTCGTCGTCGTTACGCGCTGATCGCGCCTGCGGTCTTTGACGGCGGCTCCGGCATTGCCGGGCCTACCCTCAAAAACTGCCTGCGCAAGGCCGATCTGCCCGCGCAGGACTTGAACTTGTTTTACTTGGCCGACGTCGCCGACAGGGTCGACGTATCGACCGGCACACCCACGCCCATCGTGCTGGACAGCGCGATCTTCTGCAGGTACTGCCCCTTGGACGTGGCCGGCTTGGCTTTAAGCAGGTCGGCAACCAGTGCATTCAGGTTGTCGGCAAGCTGGGTTGCCTCGAAGCTGGCCTTGCCGATGGTGGCGTGGATGATGCCCGCCTTGTCGTTACGGAACTTCACCTGGCCGGCCTTGGCATTCTTGACGGCCGTGACGACATCGGCGGTGACCGAGCCGTCCTTCGGGTTCGGCATCAGGCCGCGCGGACCGAGCAACTGGCCGAGCTTACCGACTACGCGCATGGCATCGGGGGTGGCAATCACGCGACCGAAGTCGAGATCGCCGGCCTGCATGCGCTCGGCCAGGTCGTCCATGCCGACGGCGTCGGCACCTGCCGCCTTGGCGGCTTCGGCTTTCTCACCGGCCGGGCAGAACACGGCGACCTTGATGGTCTTGCCGGTGCCATGAGGCAGCAGCGAGGATCCGCGCACACCCTGATCGGACTTCTTGGCATCGATGCCCAGGCGCACCGCCACGTCCACCGATTCGGCAAACTTGGCTTTAGCGTTGTCCCGCACAATCTTCAGGGCCTCTTCCAGGCCATAGACCTTACCCGGCAGCACTGTCGCCTGGGCGGCCTTCATACGCTTCGTGAGCTTTGCCATGTCTTAACCCTCCACTACCAGGCCCATGCTGCGCGCGCTACCGGCAATGGTGCGCACCGCGGCATCCAGATCAGCAGCCGTGAGATCCGGCTCTTTTTGCTTCGCAACGTCTTCGAGCTGCTTGCGGGTGATCTTGCCGACCTTGTCGGTGTTCGGCTTGGCCGAACCCTTGGCGACGCCGGTGACTTTCTTGATCAGCACGGTGGCGGGCGGGGTCTTGGTAATGAAGGTGAAGCTACGGTCCGAATACGCGGTGATGATCACCGGGATGGGCATGCCCGGCTCCATCTTCTGCGTGGCGGCATTGAATGCCTTGCAGAATTCCATGATATTCAGGCCACGCTGGCCGAGGGCGGGACCCACGGGCGGCGACGGGTTGGCCTGACCGGCCTTGACCTGCAGCTTGATGTAACCGACAACTTTCTTTGCCATTGGAGTTTCCTCGCGAGTTCAAGCGCCTTGCGGCTCCTCGCTATGCACATTCCCTGGTGGGAGGGGATCCCGCTATCCTGCGGATTCCAGAAATACGGACACGCCGAGTCAAAAGACTTCGGCGTGAACCGTGCAGTTTAGAGATGAAACGAGCTTTAAGCAAGCCCCGTGCCTACTCTCTTCTCCAGCCAAGGAGAGTGGCATACCCGAACTTTATCCAGGCCGGCACGCAAGATCGGACGAAGCCGCTCCGTCCAGAAACGGGCGAGCGCTATCGCTCCGCCCAAAACCTGACTAGATCAAGCCTTTTCCACCTGGCCGAATTCGAGCTCCACCGGTGTGGAGCGACCAAAGATCAGCACCGCCACCCGCAGGCGACTCTTTTCGTAGTTGACTTCCTCGACCACGCCATTGAAGTCATTGAACGGGCCGTCGGTAACGCGAACCATCTCGCCAGGCTCGAACAGCACCTTGGGCTTGGGCTTTTCGACACCCTCGCGCACCCGACTGAGGATGGTATCCGCCTCACTGTCACGAATCGGCAACGGACGATCGGCAGTACCTCCGATGAAGCCCATTACCTTGGGCGTTTCCTTGACCAGGTGCCAGCATTCGTCATCGATACGTGGCGCCTTGCCCTCGGTATCGGTCTCGATTTGCACCAGCACATATCCAGGGAAGAACTTGCGCTCGCTGCGGCGCTTCTGGCCGCTGCGCATTTCGACCACTTCTTCGGTGGGCACCAGCACTTCACCGAACTTCTCTTCCATACCAGCCCGTGCGATGCGCTCGACCAGCGAACGCTTCACCTGGTTTTCGAAGCCGGAATAGGCATGAACGACGTACCAGCGCTTGCTCATTGTACGCTCCTCACGAACCCAGCTTGAGCAGCCAGTCGAGCACGACCGACTTCAAAATAAGATCAATCAGCCCCAACAGTAGCGAGAGCACGATGACCACGAGAATGATGATACCGGTCGTCTTGATGGTCTCGTCCCGTGTGGGCCAGACCACCTTGCGCATTTCGAACTGCGACTCGGCCAAAAAGTGACGCGCGCGGCGTCCTGGAGCGGTAAACGCGGCAATCGCCAACGCTACCACCAGCGCGGCCAGGATGGTAATCAGCCGCAACGGCGAGGCAGCACCGATATTGCCTAGGTAGGTGTACCCGACGATGCCGGCCGCCAGCACCAAAACGGCCAGCACCAGCTTGCCGATGTCGGCGCCGCTCGTGCCTTTGGACTGCTCAGCCTTGGTATTCATGCGCATCGTGCGGATGCTTGATGCAACCCGCCTTGCGGCCGACTGCGACACACCCGCCATCATTCCTTAAGAAGATGGCACGCCAGGAGGGACTCGAACCCCCAACCTGCGGTTTTGGAGACCGCTGCTCTGCCAATTGAGCTACTGGCGTACTGAAAAAGTTAACGGGACTCGGGACCCCGGACTCGCGACCGGAAAACGAGGAAACTCGCTTTCCAAATCCCGGGCCTCGGAGCCCCGCATCCCGCAATGATATTACTTGACGATCTTGGCGACGACGCCGGCACCCACGGTACGACCGCCTTCGCGGATCGCGAAGCGCAGGCCTTCCGTCATGGCGATCGGGGCAATCAGCTCCACCACCATTTTGATGTTGTCGCCCGGCATCACCATTT
>NZ_JADIKJ010000028.1:0-7930 GCF_044904675.1 Dyella jejuensis
AGCACCGACGAGAACGGCAACGTCACGCAATACGCCTACGATGCCGCCGGCAATGTGACCATGACGCAAGATGGAACCGGTGCCCGCACCTATACCGCCTACGATGCCTTGGGCCGCGCGGTAGCCACCGAAACGCCGCCAGTGCAAACGGCGACCACCACGCTCTCCAACATCACCTACACCGCCTACAACAACCTCAACCAGGCGGTGGCCAACGGCTACTTCCAGCTCAACGCGGCGGGTACGGCGCGCACGTCGATCGAGCAGGGGGCCTACATCCTCGACGCCAACGGCGATCGCCTGCAGTCCACGGATGGGATGGGCAATACCACCACCTATACCTACGACAGCCAGCACCGCGTGCTGACCAGCACCACGCCACTGAACGAAACCACGACCTATGGCTATGACGTCCGTGGCAACCTGATCAAGGAAACCGATCCGGACGGCCATACGCAAACCTGGACCTACAATTACTTCAAGCAATTGCTGACGCATACTGACGATAGCGGCGCCACCTACACCTATACCTACGACGCAGGTTCCGGTTACCTGGTGAAGGAAACCAGCAACTGGACGGCCAATGGGCCGAGCAGTTCCGTAACGGCTACGCTCAACTTCAGCTACGACGCCAATGGCGCGCTCGCGCAGCTGAGCGAAACCGTCAACGGTGTCGCCTCCACCTACACCTATGGCTACGACGCCGACGGCAACGAAACGCTGGAGACGGCGGATACCAGCCAGGGAACCGGCACGGCGGATAGTGTCGACACGCAGACCACCATCACCTACGACAGCCACAACCGCCTGCAGGAAGTGACCGAGGAAAACCTGGTCACTGGCCTGGGGGTCATACGCACCGCCTACGTGTACGATGCCGACGGCAACCGCCGCGCGGTGTTCACGCGCAGCGGCTATGACAGTGGCAGCATCGCCGCCACGCCGATACCCATGGCGGCCGGTTCCTCCACGGCCGGCGGCCCGACTGTCGGCACCGCCATGGCCGCCCAAACGGCGACACCGGGAGCGGCTTTCAGCTATACCGTGCCCAGCAGTGCCTTTAACGACAGCATCGGCATGGGCCTGACCTATTCGGCGACGGGCTTGCCGAGCTGGTTGAGCTTCAACGCCAGCACCCACACCTTCACTGGCACGCCACCGGTGCCTACGGCGGCGGCCAGCTACACCCTCACCGTGACGGCGACGGACGTGTTGGGCCACACCGTGAGCAGCATGGTGACGGTAGCGGTGGCCGCCGTCGCGCCGGCATTCAGCAGTGCGCCCACCGCACAGACCTTGCAGCCGGGCGTGGCATGGAGCTATCAGGCGCCGGCGGCCACGGACGCCAATGGCTACAGCGTGACCTACAGCGCGAGCGGCCTGCCTGCCGGCATCAGCTTTAACGCCTCCACGCGTACCTTCAGCGGTACGTTGACCGCCGCCGCCTCGTACACCCTCACCTATACGGCCACGTCCAGCGCCGGCACGACGAGCTCCAAGACATTCACCCTTACGGTGGCTGCGTTGGCCCCGGTGTTCGCTGGCGGTGTGAGCAATCAGGCGGCCACCGCGACCTTGGCGATGAATGCGTACGCGGCGCCCGCGGCCACGGATGCGAATGGTGCCAGCATCAGCTACAGCGCCAGCGGTTTGCCACCGGGCGTGAGCTTCAACGCGGCCACGCGCACCTTCAGCGGTACGCCGAGCACGGCCGGCACCTACACGGTGACGTATACCGCCACGGCCAGCACGGGGACGGTGGCCTCGACCAGTTTTGCGATCATCGTGAATCCGGCCTCGCCGCCGGTCTTCAACAGCGCAGCTTCGAATAACGGTACCGGGACATTCACGGTGTCGTGGGGTGCGCTGTACGGTGTCACCTGGACGGTTCCGAGCAACGCCTTTACCAACCCTATGGGTCGGTCACTCACGTATTCCCTGACGGGCACGCTTCCGCCCAACACCAGCATGAGCGCAGCTGGCGTGCTGACGTCCAAGGCGGTCGGCTCGAACGCCATGGCCTCCCCAATGACGGTGCCCGGCGGCGGAGGAAAGGTCACCGATTTCGATGTCACATTATGGGCAACCGATCCCGTCGATGGTCTGTCGGCGTCGGTGGCGATGACGTTGGCGGTTACCAGTACTTCCCAGGGAATTCTGGTGGTATCGGCCTCGCCGGTTAACACAGCAACTCCCTCCTCAGCCGTTGCAACACCGACCCTTACGCCGGCGCCTACGTCGACGCCCACGACGCAGCAAGTGGCCAGTCCGGATCTGATACCGATCACCCATTTTCCAAGTGGTGGAACGGGGACGCCGACCCCAACCCCAACTCCGGTACCTGCACCCGCACCTGCGCCAGGACCAGGACCTGCACCTACACCCGCCCCCGCTCCTGCACCTGGTCCGGCGCCCACACCGACGCCTACGCCTACGCCGGCGCCCGCCCCGTCGCCCACGCCCAACGTGGTCGCGGACTGGTACACCTACGACGCCGACAACCGCGTACTGGTCGCCGACGGCAGCTTGCAGAACAGCCAGGTCGTGGTGACCAGCGCCACCAACTCCGGCGAAAACTGGTACGACCAGGCCGGCGACCTGACCCAATACCTGTCGTACCAGACGATCAACGGGACCTCGCAGCAGATCATCCAGAAGGGCTTTTACAACACGCAAGGCGAAGAAACGACACTGCAAACCCAGACCAGCAGCGGCAGCGCCTTCGTCACCGACGAAACGGCCACCTACGACCTGGACGGTCGCCAGACCTCGCTGCAGCAATACAACCTGCCCGGCAGCACGGAACAAGGCGTCTACAACGGCGCCAGCGTGAGCTTCAGCGATGCCGGCTGGATCCAGACCGACACGATCTACAGCTACAACGCCGATGGCGCGCTGGTGGACCAGGATGAATACGCCGAAGCGTCCGGGCAAAGCCTGATTGACCAATACGGCCCGAGCGTGACCAGCAGCGACTATGCGGACACGGTCGCCCCGTCGATGCCCACCTCGGCCAGTGCGAACAACGCCGGAGTGCTGCTGCTGGCGGCGCGCTATGACTACGAGACGGCGGCGGGCGGCTACGGCTACGACGCGGATGGCAACCTGATGGGCTACACCATCAGCAGCCTGGCCAACGACACGGTGATCGATCCCACCGGCACGGCCAGCACCGAAAACTACCTCAACCACTACGTGTGGCAGAACGCGGCGCTGAATAGCAGCAGCACGCAAACCACCAGCAGCAGCAACACCCCCACCACGACCAACGCCAACACCTACAACGACCTGGGTGAGCTGGTGAGCAGCACCGGCCCGGTCGACGGCAGTACCCAGGCGGTGAACATGGCCTATAACGGCGAAGGGCAGATCCTGCAGAAAGCCACCGCGCTCGGTGGTACTACCACCAGCGATTTCTCGCTGTACGCCAACCAGCAAAACCTGGGCACTGTGGACACAGCCGGTGACGTGGACGTGCTGGCCACCACGGGAGGCTTCACCAACAGCAGCCTGGGCACGCAGGGCTACACGGTGCAAGCGGGCGATACCCTGGCATCGATTGCGCAGGCCCTCTACGGCGACAGCAACTACGGCTACATTCTTGCGCAGGCCAATGGCCTGGCCGTGGGCAGCTCGGTACCGGTGGGCATGATCCTGCACATTCCGCAGGTGACCACCGCCACCAACACGTCGCACACGTTCCAGCCCTATGCGCAAAGCCCGATTGCCAACGGTGGCGCCTCGGCGTGCGAAACCACCGCGCAGCTCGTGGCCGCCTCGATCGAGGCGGTGCTGCACCAGCAATCGGCGGTCGCCCAGACGGTGCAGCAGCTGGAGCAGATCAACAAGGTCACCACGCCATGGAAGCCGATCGTGACGGTAGCCACGGGTGCGCAGGTGATGATCCAGCCGGGCGGGAATACGGTGGCGTCCGGCGCGGGTGGCACCTTGCCCACGTTGGGGGGAGGCTTCCACGTGGACATGATTGGTTTGGGGGACGGCTTTGGTGGCGGCGGCGGATATGGCGGTTATGGCGGCTACGGTGGCGGCTATGGCGGTTTCGGTGGTTTTGGTGGCTTCGGTGGTGGTTTCGGCGGCCTGGGTGGCAATGACGGCGGCACGGGAGCGGGCGGTAATTACAGCGGCACCGGTGGCGCCGGTAATGACGGTGGCACGGGAAGCGGAGGGAATTACGGTGGCACGGGTGGTGACAACCAAGGCAGCGGTGGTTACACCGGCTCGGGC
Organism: Dyella jejuensis; assembly: GCF_044904675.1. Taxonomy (NCBI): domain Bacteria; kingdom Pseudomonadati; phylum Pseudomonadota; class Gammaproteobacteria; order Lysobacterales; family Rhodanobacteraceae; genus Dyella; species Dyella jejuensis. The sequence continues at coordinate 4,246 of NZ_JADIKJ010000028.1, forward strand.
AACGGCGGCTATAGCGCGCCACCGTCCAACACACCGGCACCAGCGCCCGCTCCGGCACCCGCCCCAGCCCCACCCGCGCCGGCCCCCGCGCCCTCGCCAGCGCCCGGCACCACCACGCAGTTCAACACCACCACGCAGTTCCCCGGCGATGCCTGGGTACCAGGCGATCAGTCGGTGTATCCGGTCGGCGGCGTGCCGGATTACAGCAACTCCTCGACGACTGTGAATATTCCTGGCTACAGTTTGGCCACGGCGGGGCAGGGTGTCGACGATCCCAATGCGCAGCAAAACAACAATGCCGATGATGGCGCGCCGGGTAACGGCATCGACAACGATCTGTTGTCGGATACGTATGTAAATAACGTGATTGCGACCTCGCCCAGCTATGCCTATGTCGATACCAACGCTAACGGTTCCCCCACCGTGGCAGGGCCGCCCACCTTCATGAGTACGGATGGCGATTCCATTTATTCGGGCTCCGTGGGCGTGGGCGATGCATCCAACCTGACGAATGACGACGAGCTTGGTACATTCAATAATTCGATGAACGGCATGGGGATATCCAACGCATGGACGGATTTGCAAACCTCCACGTCCCTGTTCAATGGAGATGAGCAATCGCTCCTGATCTCTGGCACATCGAATACTGGAGAGACGACGACAGACCCCTTGCTGGCCAGTGCTGAGCAGTACATGTCCGATGGCGGCAGCGTATATGACCAATTGAACACTTTGGGTTTGGCACCGGTATCGTTTGTGTTAGGAGCCTACCAAGGCGTCAATGCAGGAGTGTCGAGCCTTGAGAACCAGTTCGCCGCGCTACCGGGAGAGATATCGAATGAGGTGCAGGCGCTTCCTGGACAGGTAGCGCAAGTATCCAACAGCGTCAGCAACTTGCTGTTCACCCAGGGAGGGCAGCAGCAGATAGCGCAAGCATTGAATTCATTTGAGAACTTCAATGTCGGGGACGCACTGAGCAACGCGTGGAATAACTTCACCGCTTCGGCGTCCAGCTATTTCCAAACGGCCACGCCGCAACAAATGGGCTATGATTTGGGATATAGCGCAACCACTAATGCACCCTCGATTGGGTTAAGCCTGGGGCTGGACGGTGGTCCGGAGGTGCTTGACGGAGCGTTTGCCTTTGCTGCGGACGATGGCAAGGGTATGGATATTACCAACAGCCTATTGGCGCAGGATTCGGGGGACATATCAAATAGCTTGGTTCCAGACACAGCAACATCAATCGCGCAGCTTCAGACACGCTCTGCCGAAGTGGTAAACAGCGACATGATTGCAGCGGGCAATCAGCCAGCATGGTTGTCTAATACGAATGTTGTGACACAGGTTGTGCCAACTGGCACCCAGTATCAGATGGTTGTAAGCGAAGCCCAGGCTCAAGCCTTGGCTCAGGGCGAGTCGTGGTTTGGTGGTTGGGCTACACCGGACGCAGTGCCGAGTCAGGCATTTGCTCGCAATGACTTGTCAATTCTTCCCGAGTTTAAGCCGGATGTATCCTATGTGGTAACGGTTGAAACGACCGCTCCACAGACGGTTAATGCTGGATTTGCAGGGCCGTTGGGGGAGACAAGTGGTGGTGCTTCGCAAGTTGAATTTGTTGGACAAAGAAATCTGCAATTAGTCGGCCAGCCCCAGCCTTTGCCTGAGAGATAAGCGCATGATAGCCATTCAAGATTTTGAAAGAATTCGAGCGGACGGAAAGATCATTGATGAGTCAATGACGGCCGCCGATATGTTTGCGCTTGGCTCGCCGGAGAAGGTCATTGAGATTAAGTGGCGAAGCCATGATGGGATCGTGTCCTTGCACTTTCCTCATGGCGTCCTTGCAACGGTTGTTGCAGGGCGAAATTTTGTGGCAATAAATGAAAGTGACGCGCAAGGACGGCGCAGCCTATGGGTGCTTAACTCAGATGGTAAAAAGAGGCTCCAGGTTTCAGACATCCAAGAGATAGGCGCGCAAGCTGAGGTGGGGTCGTACCGGTGGTTTGAGGGTGCACGCAAGAATGCCCCCAACGTTTTTGGCGTTGTTTTTGAGCGGGTTAGCGACAAATCGGTGTTTCAACTCGACATAGATGCTGAGCATGGCAATGCTTTGGCGATATATCCAATGAGGTAGTAGTTCCAAGCACGACAGCTATTGATAGCGGTGCGAGTGTTTCAACACCTCGATATCCAGTAGCTACAAATCCTGATGAGGCATTTTTCTGGTCAGGTCGAACAAACGGAATTGGAGGTGCTGATGCCGCTGGTCAGATCGCCCAGACAAATGGCGGCACTACGTTAGAGATGTTGATTGATAATCGTGGCATTGACATGCCTGCATGGGATCCTCTTGATCCAGACGTAGTTCAAGCCTGGAAGGACATCTCTTCAGATTATGCAAATGGAGCTTCAGGTACGGTTCGTGCCGTGATTGGTGAAAATCTGAGGCCGGGAAATGTGTGGGAGACCTCGGAGCTTCCTAATCTGATGAACAATCCTAACGTTAACCAGATCATCACTATCGACCCCGCCACCGGTGCGCAGAAGGTCATTTTTAATCGAGGTCCGTAATGGTTAAAGACGTAACGAGAAGCCACATCAAGGTTGAGCTTGATGGCAAGACTGCCACGGTGCCCGGCGAAATGTTTTTCCCTTCGAACGGGAAGCTTGGCTTTGTTGTGTTCTTGAATGGCATAAAGTGCTGGGACTCACCTCATCAAAACGATGTAATAACAAAAGATGAGGTTAGCTCCATTCTTGAAGACATTAGGTCGAACTTTGCGAAAGGCGGTCATGTTCTAGAGGTTGAATAGGTATCCAGAAATAAAACGCCCGCATAACGCGGGCGTCTTATTGTTCCAAACTACGTAGCTACGGGGAACGCGCAACCGCTTACCTACGATATCTCCGCGTGGAAGAGCTATGGTCTGCCATCGGATGGATATTTCGCTCGGACACTCAATGAGCAAGACGCGTTCTCTTTGATGCAAGGAGATCAGATCAATTTTGGTGGCAAACCAGTAGATGGCTATCCTGGCGGCATGGGCTTCTTGGGGTCAGCAGAGGAGGTCAGCTCCATCAACACCGGTGCTGACTATGCAAATAGTTTGGATCTGACGTATCAGCCGAAGTATCTTCTTGAATTCCAGCTCAACGATCCGACGGGTCTACAAAACGTTCTTGAGGCGCCGTACAAAGAGTTTGTTCCGGGTGGGCAAACTGCAAGTGGATATCTTGAGTGGAACTATCCGGGAATTAATTCGAACAACATCGTCAATTGGCGTCTGAGGGTCCTGCAATGATTCCGCTAGTTGTTAAATGTCTTGATGGAACGAATAAAACTGTCGATATGACTGGTCTCCAGCGGATTGCAAAGGGTGAGAGTGAGCTTCACCCTGGATGGAGCAGTACGCTCACTTTTTCTTCAGAGATGAGTGCGTTTATCGAGCTTTCCGGTGCGCCTCCCGATGTCAGGGGCAATAGTGAAGGCGCCGCTAACGAAGTTGATGACGATTACGCGCTGCGTGTCTATGAAAAGACTCTGAACCGCCCCGGGATTCGCGGAGGCTCCAACTCTTGAGAGAATGGAGCCATGACAAAGTTAAAACAGTTTTCCCCGGAAGTCCGCGAGCGTGCGGTGCGGATGGTGCAGGAGCACCGTGGTGAATACCCATCGTTGTGG
>NZ_JADIKJ010000029.1:0-5422 GCF_044904675.1 Dyella jejuensis
AAAGGAGCAAAAAAAACCCTCTCCAGGAGGAGAGGGTTTTGAGGATAAAGCCCCTGGCGGTGACCTACTCTTGCATGCATGGGCACACTACCATCGGCGCAGCTGCGTTTCACTTCCGAGTTCGGGATGGGATCGGGTGGGGCCACAGCGCTATAGCCGCCAGGGAAGGGGTTGAAGCAGCGCTGGGGAGCGCCGGCTTCAAACTTTGAAGAGTCCAGCCCCGAAGGACCGGTTTTTACTCTTCCGCGAGACGGATCTCGCGTTGGATAAAGGGTAAACGAGTGACAAGCGTCTGGTGAAATGCGAGATGGATCGTCGGACGTGTACGAAGCGTCTTGGGGTTATATGGTCAAGCCGCACGGCTCATTAGTACGCGTTAGCTCAATGCATTGCTGCACGTCCACACCGCGCCTATCAACCACCTAGTCTAGATGGGGCCTTAAGGAGAGTCGAACTCTCGGGAGATCTCATCTTGGGGCGTGCTTCCCGCTTAGATGCTTTCAGCGGTTATCACTTCCGTTCATAGCTACCGGGCAATGCCTCTGGCGAGACAACCCGAACACCAGCGGAACGTCCACTCCGGTCCTCTCGTACTAGGAGCAGCCCCCCTCAAATCTCCAACGCCCACGACAGATAGGGACCGAACTGTCTCACGACGTTCTGAACCCAGCTCGCGTACCACTTTAAATGGCGAACAGCCATACCCTTGGGACCGGCTACAGCCCCAGGATGTGATGAGCCGACATCGAGGTGCCAAACACCGCCGTCGATATGAACTCTTGGGCGGTATCAGCCTGTTATCCCCGGAGTACCTTTTATCCGTTGAGCGATGGCCCTTCCATACAGAACCACCGGATCACTAAGACCTACTTTCGTACCTGCTTGATCCGTCGATCTTGCAGTCAAGCACGCTTATGCCTTTGCACACAGTGCGCGATGTCCGACCGCGCTGAGCGTACCTTCGTGCTCCTCCGTTACTCTTTGGGAGGAGACCGCCCCAGTCAAACTACCCACCATACACGGTCCCCGATCCGGATTACGGACCTAGGTTAGAACGTCAAGCACTTCAGGGTGGTATTTCAAGGATGGCTCCACCGAAACTAGCGTCTCGGTTTCATAGCCTCCCACCTATCCTACACAGAAGAACTCAACGTTCAGTGTAAAGCTATAGTAAAGGTTCACGGGGTCTTTCCGTCTTGCCGCGGGAACGCTGCATCTTCACAGCGATTTCAATTTCACTGAGTCTCGGGTGGAGACAGCGCCGCTGTCGTTACGCCATTCGTGCAGGTCGGAACTTACCCGACAAGGAATTTCGCTACCTTAGGACCGTTATAGTTACGGCCGCCGTTTACTGGGGCTTCGATCAAGAGCTTCGCCTTGCGGCTGACCCCATCAATTAACCTTCCAGCACCGGGCAGGCGTCACACCCTATACGTCCACTTTCGTGTTTGCAGAGTGCTGTGTTTTTGATAAACAGTCGCAGCGGCCAGGTTACTGCGACCCGCTAGTGCTCAGTCACGCATGTGACCACACCGGCGGGCGCACCTTCTCCCGAAGTTACGGTGCCATTTTGCCTAGTTCCTTCACCCGAGTTCTCTCAAGCGCCTTGGGATTCTCACCCTGCCTACCAGTGTCGGTTTACGGTACGGTTTGCTGTAGCTGAAGCTTAGTGGCTTTTCCTGGAAGCGTGGTCTCAGTCACTTCGCCCAAATGGGCTCGTCTCGGTGCTCGGCGTAAGTGATCCCGGATTTGCCTAAGATCACCGCCTACCGCCTTTCCCCGGGACAACCAACGCCCGGTAGACCTAACCTTCTCCGTCCCCACATCGCACTACAGTCAAGTGCTGGAATATTAACCAGCTTCCCATCGACTACGCATTTCTGCCTCGCCTTAGGGGCCGACTCACCCTGCGCCGATGAACGTTGCGCGAGGAAACCTTGGGCTTTCGGCGTGCGGGCTTTTCACCCGCATTATCGTTACTCATGTCAGCATTCGCACTTCCGATACCTCCAGCATGCTTCTCAACACACCTTCACAGGCTTACGGAACGCTCCTCTACCGCGCACACTAAAAGTGTGCACCCCGAGCTTCGGTGTATCGCTTAGCCCCGTTAAATCTTCCGCGCAGACCGACTCGACCAGTGAGCTATTACGCTTTCTTTAAAGGGTGGCTGCTTCTAAGCCAACCTCCTGGCTGTCTATGCCTTTCCACATCGTTTTCCACTTAGCGATAACTTGGGGACCTTAGCTGCGGGTCTGGGTTGTTTCCCTTTTCACGACGGACGTTAGCACCCGCCGTGTGTCTCCCGTATATTCTGTCCTGGTATTCGGAGTTTGCCATGGTTTGCTAAGTCGCGATGACCCGCTAGCCATAACAGTGCTCTACCCCCAGGAAGATTCATACGAGGCGCTACCTAAATAGCTTTCGAGGAGAACCAGCTATCTCCGAGTTTGTTTAGCCTTTCACTCCTATCCTCAGCTCATCCCCATCTATTGCAACAGATGTGGGTTCGGTCCTCCAGTGCGTGTTACCGCACCTTCAACCTGGCCAAGGATAGATCACTCGGTTTCGGGTCTACTGCCAGAGACTATGCGCCCTATTCAGACTCGGTTTCCCTTCGCCTCCCCTAGACGGTTAAGCTCGCCACTGACAGTAAGTCGCTGACCCATTATACAAAAGGTACGCAGTCACCCTTGCGGGCTTCCACTGCTTGTACGTATACGGTTTCAGGGTCTATTTCACTCCCCTCTCCGGGGTTCTTTTCGCCTTTCCCTCACGGTACTTGTTCGCTATCGGTCAGTCAGGAGTATTTAGCCTTGGAGGATGGTCCCCCCATGTTCAGACAGGGTTTCTCGTGCCCCGCCTTACTCAATTTCACGCCACGTGCATTTTCGCCTACGGGGCTATCACCCGCTATGGCCGGCCTTTCCAGACCCTTCGGCTAACACATGCAGCGCTTTTGGGCTGCTCCCCGTTCGCTCGTCGCTACTGAGGGAATCTCGGTTGATTTCTTTTCCTCCGGGTACTTAGATATTTCAGTTCCCCGGGTTCGCTTCGCTACGCTATGTATTCACGTAGCGATACTGCTTACGCAGTGGGTTTCCCCATTCGGACATTGCCGGATCAAAGCTTGTTGCCAGCTCCCCGACACTTTTCGCAGGCTGCCACGTCCTTCATCGCCTCTGACTGCCAAGGCATCCACCGTATACGCTTAGTCGCTTGACCATATAACCCCAAGTCGCCTCAGGCTTATACGTCCAATGACTCTTCGTCGTTATTTGCCTCAACGACACATCTCGGTTTGGTTTCAAACCAAGACGCTTGTCACTCGTTTACATTTTCAAAGAACACGAATCTGGCCTCAACGCCAGCTCGCTTCAAAATCTTTTGTATGCGCTACACATCCGCTTTATTGCCTAACTGGTGGAGCCAGTCGGGATCGAACCGACGACCCCCTGCTTGCAAAGCAGGTGCTCTCCCAGCTGAGCTATGGCCCCGTAAGTCCGGGTCGACATCCCAAATAGTGGTGGGTCTAGGTGGACTCGAACCACCGGCCTCACCCTTATCAGGGGTGCGCTCTAACCACCTGAGCTACAGACCCATAAAGCTTTCGACCCGCTCCTTGCGGAGCTGGCCTTTCACGCCTTTGGCGTGCGGATGTGCAGGTGTCTTGTGTGGACGTCTTGCGAAGGACGTCTGTCGTTCTCGAAAGGAGGTGATCCAGCCGCACCTTCCGATACGGCTACCTTGTTACGACTTCACCCCAGTCATGAACCACTCCGTGGTCGTCGCCCTCCTTGCGGTTAGGCTAACGGCTTCTGGAGCAACTCACTCCCATGGTGTGACGGGCGGTGTGTACAAGGCCCGGGAACGTATTCACCGCGGCATAGCTGATCCGCGATTACTAGCGATTCCGACTTCACGTAGTCGAGTTGCAGACTACGATCCGGACTGGGATCGGCTTTCTGGGATTGGCTCCACCTCGCGGTATTGCAACCCTCTGTACCGACCATTGTAGTACGTGTGTAGCCCTGGCCGTAAGGGCCATGATGACTTGACGTCATCCCCACCTTCCTCCGGTTTGTCACCGGCAGTCTCCTTAGAGTTCCCACCTTTACGTGCTGGCAACTAAGGACAAGGGTTGCGCTCGTTGCGGGACTTAACCCAACATCTCACGACACGAGCTGACGACAGCCATGCAGCACCTGTGTTCTGATTCCCGAAGGCACTCCCGCATCTCTGCAGGATTCCAGACATGTCAAGGCCAGGTAAGGTTCTTCGCGTTGCATCGAATTAAACCACATACTCCACCGCTTGTGCGGGCCCCCGTCAATTCCTTTGAGTTTCAGTCTTGCGACCGTACTCCCCAGGCGGCGAACTTAACGCGTTAGCTTCGACACTGATCTCCGAGTTGAGACCAACATCCAGTTCGCATCGTTTAGGGCGTGGACTACCAGGGTATCTAATCCTGTTTGCTCCCCACGCTTTCGTGCCTCAGCGTCAGTGTTGATCCAGATGGCCGCCTTCGCCACTGATGTTCCTCCCGATCTCTACGCATTTCACCGCTACACCGGGAATTCCACCATCCTCTATCACACTCTAGCGATCCAGTATCCACTGCCATTCCCAGGTTGAGCCCGGGGATTTCACAGCAGACTTAAATCACCGCCTACGCACGCTTTACGCCCAGTAATTCCGATTAACGCTTGCACCCTTCGTATTACCGCGGCTGCTGGCACGAAGTTAGCCGGTGCTTATTCCTCAGGTACCGTCAGCCCCACGAGGTATTAACCCGTGGTATTTCGCTCCTGATAAAAGTGCTTTACAACCCGAAGGCCTTCTTCACACACGCGGCATTGCTGGATCAGGCTTGCGCCCATTGTCCAATATTCCCCACTGCTGCCTCCCGTAGGAGTCTGGGCCGTGTCTCAGTCCCAGTGTGGCTGATCATCCTCTCAGACCAGCTATCGATCGTCGCCTTGGTAGGCCTTTACCCCACCAACTAGCTAATCGAACATCGGTCCGTCTAACCGCGCGAGGTCCGAAGATCCCCCGCTTTCTCCCGTAGGACGTATGCGGTATTAGCGTAAGTTTCCCTACGTTATCCCCCACGTCTAGGTAGGTCCCGATGTATTCCTCACCCGTCCGCCACTCGCCACCCATGGTATTGCTACCACTGTGCTGCCGTTCGACTTGCATGTGTTAGGCATGCCGCCAGCGTTCAATCTGAGCCAGGATCAAACTCTTCACTTAAGTTTTCGACCATCCGAGGATGATCTATCTTTCTGAAGCGTTTACCCTAACCGTAAAACGTCAAGCTTTTGAATTGACTCTTAGGTTAGACGCTTGCATTGCTTGGACAGTTTTCCGCCCAACGCAAGACGCCCACACAAGTCACCTGCGCATACTGTCAAAGATCAAC